>CAZKUI010000023.1:0-14264 GCA_964555905.1 uncultured Candidatus Bathyarchaeia archaeon
CTTGGAGTGACCCAGCTAAATCGGCTGGAATTCTGAAGGTGATCTTGTTCCCGTCGCTGAGGTAGGGTGTTTTTCTCCTTTTCATGGCATTTTGAGCTTATTTCCCCATCCTATTTAAAGAGCCAGCGACCCGGCTAGCCCACCGATCGTAAAGATTTATCAGTCTGGTGTACCTTTACAGGTTTGGGTGGCGATGAAGAGCCTGCCCCACTGAGTTGATGATTGCGATCTTGAGTGCGGAGCCCACCCCGTGTGAGTATTATCCTATTTTTGGGTGCTCCGGGGCCTACGCCTACCCAGCTTATGTAGGTGAAGCACCAGACTAAACCTTGGGGATATACCCAACGAGTTCCTGTCGCTTAAAGCTTAAATAACCCTTTCTATTATAATTTTCTTGAAGAATATTATATAGCTGTACCATGCAGCCTTTATTGTGAAGTGGAGGTGGTGCTTTCGATGGGCGAAATTAGGGTTGCTATTGTAGGTGTTGGGAATTGCGCCTCAGCCTTAGTGCAGGGTGTGGAGTATTATAGGCGTAATGGGGATGCACCCGGCCTTATGCACGTTGATTTTGGGGGTTATGAGGTTGGCGATATTAAGTTTGTAGCCGCTTTCGACGTTAATAGGAACAAAATCGGGAAAGACTTGAGCGAAGCCATATTCGCTGAGCCCAACTGCTGCGCCAAATTCGCTGATGTTCCGAGGCTGGGCGTGGAGGTTCTCCCGGGCCCCATCCTAGATGGGGTTGCACCCCACATGCGCACCGCGTTCAGCGTCTACGACGATGACGTAGACCCGGTTGACGTGGTTGAGGTGCTGAAAGACGCGGAGGCGGACATGCTCATAAACTTCCTACCAGTGGGTAGCTATGAGGGAACGAGGTTCTACGCGGAGAAGTGCCTAGAGGCGGGTGTAGCCTTCGTCAACTGCATACCGGAGTTCATCGCATCGGACCCGAAGTGGGCTGCGAGGTACGAAAAGGCGGGCATACCTATCGCCGGAGACGACATTAAGAGCCAAGTTGGAGCGACGATCGTCCACAGGGCCCTAGTAAGCCTACTGCTTGACCGTGGCGCCCACATAGACGAGACGTACCAGCTGAACATAGGCGGGAACACCGACTTCCTCAACATGACCGTGGAGGAGAGGCTGAAGACCAAACGCATAAGCAAGACGACGGCGGTCACGAGCCTCGCCGACTACGAGTTCCCAACGCGGATAGGCCCCTCGGACTACGTGCCGTTCCTCGGAGACAAGAAAATATGCTACATATACATTAAGGGAAGGAAGTTCGGGAACCTACCGCTCACCATAGACCTGAAGCTGGCTGTTGAGGACTCGCCGAACTCCGCCGGCGTGGTGGTCGATGTAGTCAGGGCTGTGAAGCTGGCGCTGGATAGGGGCGTCGCCGGTCCGCTGGTGAGCGTGTCCGCCTACGCGTTCAAGCACCCGCCCGTGAAGGTTCCCGACGACGTTGCGAAGAGGTGGGTTGAGGAGTTCATAGAGGGGAAGAGGAGCCGCTAGTGCCCAAATTTAAAGCACCCAATAAAGGGCTAATTCTAGCGACGTGCCAGCCTGGGAAGGAGGAAGCGGCGGAGACGGAGATTCTCGACTGCCTCCTCCCATACGACCACGAGGCTGAGGCGTTAAGGACGAACTTTCGGGGGGTAATCCTCGCCCGCACAACCCTCAACCCCGTGGAGGCAGCGGAGCTACTTAGGAGGTGCCCGATGGCGTACGTGCACTCCATAGTGCCATTTCAAGTCTACGTTGAGACGTCCCTCCAGAACATCGTAGACGCAGCCCTTAAACTCGTGCACGGTAAGCTCAAGCCGGATACCACCTTCGCCGTTCGGTGCAGGAAGAGGGGGCGCCTCGTGAAATCCAACGCCGACGTGGAGAGGGCCGTGGGTGCGGCGATAACCAGAGCGACTGGAGCGAAGGTAGACCTGAAGAAACCCCAGTACACGCTTCTGATAGAGGTGGTGGGGGAGCTCACCGGGATGCACCTTCAGGCGGTCGGGTGAGCCCCGGCGTTGTTTACTTTCACTTACCTCTCCGTTTACTTTTTCTCAACAACGAACAAAAACCATAAATTATACTGGACGCAACTGACGAACGAACTCCCATGTACCAACATTCCATGAGGAGGGCCTTCACGGTCTTCAAGAACGAGGGCGTCCTAGACATCAACTACATCCCGAAGAGGCTTCCCCACCGGGAGCAGGAGCTAAGGCTTCTACACCAATACTTCCGCTTCGCCGTGGAGATACCCGGGAAGAAGACACAGACCGTCCTCATCACCGGAAGGATTGGAACCGGGAAGACCGTTCTCTCCCAGCGATTCGGGTTGGATATACAGGAGGAGGCGAAATCTAAGGGAATCCGCCTAGAGTACGTTCACGTTAACTGCCGGGAGCGTAGGGGGAGCCTCTTCCTCATACTCCAACAGGCGATCCTGCGGTTCCACCCGAACTTCCCACGCCGGGGCTACTCAGCCGAGGAGCTGCTCCAGGCGCTGATGGACGAGCTGGACAGGCAGAACGCCTACATCATCCTCGCCCTAGACGAGCTGGAGGCACTCGTGCTCAGGGAGGGCTCCGACCCACTGTATAAGCTCACCCGGATACAGGAAAGCAGGTTGGGGATGCCCCCGCGCCTCTCCCTCATCTGCATAATCAGGGACGTTGGAATCATGGCTAGAATAGACCCCAGCACGAGGAGCACCCTACAGAGGAACGTCATACACCTGATGGGGTACACGAAGAGCCAGCTCATGGACATCCTAGCGGATAGGGTCTACCTCGCGTTCAAGGATGGGGCAATCCCGGAGGAGACCGTTGACTTCATCGCCGAGCTGGCGGCCTCCGAGGGTGGGGACGCCAGATACGCCATAGAACTCCTACTAAGGTCCGGGAAGTACGCGGACCTAGACGGCTCCCCGCAGGTGCTGCCGGAGCACGTGAGGAGAGCCGCCGCCACCTCCGTCTACCCAACCATAGATAGGGGCGCCCTCCAACCCCTAACCACACACGAGAAGCTGCTCCTCCTCGCCATCGCCAGGGCATTCATAAGGCGTGGCGGGGCTTACATATCCATGGGCGACGCTGAGGAC
Organism: uncultured Candidatus Bathyarchaeia archaeon; assembly: GCA_964555905.1. Lineage (GTDB taxonomy): Archaea > Thermoproteota > Bathyarchaeia > EX4484-135 > B24-G1 > CAZKUI01. Next base: position 3,116 of record CAZKUI010000023.1, read on the forward strand.
GCCTACGCGTTGGTCTGCGAGGAGTATGGGGAGAAGCGCCGGGGCCACACCCAAATCTGGAAGTACGTGAACGAGATGGCTGAGATGGGCATCCTAGGGAGGGTTGTATCCGGAACGAACAGGAAGGGTAGGACAACCCTCATCAGCCTACCGAAGATACCAGCCGAGGAACTGGAGAGGGAGCTCGTGAAGCTGCTGGAGGCTGAAGGCCTTGGCCATTGAGGGGGTCCTCTCCTCGAGGGGGCGTGTCCGCATACTCAGAATCCTAGTGGAGAACGGGGAGCTGAACATATCCGAGATAGCTAAGAGAGCTGGGTTAAACTACGCCACAACCAAAGGTCACCTAAACGCGTTGGAGGAGGCTGGCATAATCCAGCAGAGGAGGTTCGGGAGAATACGCCTCTACAAACTCAACGAGGAGAACCCCAAGGCGGCCATGCTGAAGAAGCTCATCGAGAGCTGGAAATAGGAAGGGTCGGCGTTTACGCTGAACGGTGTGGAAACAATTCGGTTCGGAAAAAGAAGGGTACGATTGAAAGCTTCTACTTTTTCGCTAGTTTCAAGACGATTAACGCGATTACGGCGCCCGCTATTATAACAGGGCTGTTCGGAATTAGTACGTTGGTGGGCGTGGGGTCCACGGCATCCCCCCACCCATCACCGTCGGTGTCTACGCTCAGGGGGTTTGATTTATACCTAAACGCCTCTTCGCCGTCGGTTAGACCGTCGCCGTCACTGTCTACGTTTAGGGGGTTTGTCCCGCGGGCTACCTCATCCCCGTCTGGTAGGAGGTCCCCGTCGGTATCGGCGGAGAGCGGGTTAAGCCCTAATTCGAGTTCCTCCTTATCCGAAACCCCGTCCGAGTCCGTGTCAGGTTTGGTGGCATCCGTCCGATACACCGTCACCTCATCAAGGTCGCTTATGCCATCCCCGTCTGTGTCGGCAAGTGAGGGGTTCGTGCCGTAGACCTTAACCTCCTCCGCATCCTTGAAGCCGTCTCCATCCGTGTCTTCCTTAAGCGGGCTCGTTTGGTAGACATTTACCTCCTCCCCGTCTAATAAGCCATCCCCGTCCGTGTCCGGGTTAAATAGGTCTACGCCCATGGATGCCTCCTCATAATCCCTTAAACCATCGCCATCGGAGTCCAGCGGAGAATCCTTGACGATGATCATGCTCCAGTTCCAAGAGTAAGACCACAACTCTATGAACAACCCCCAACTCAGCACGTAACTCGGCCCGGCGTACGGGTCGTCCACGAACACGTACTCCTCGCTGTACCCTGTTACCACCCTGTAGTGGCCCCTGCGGTAGCTTGTTGAGTAGTACTGTAGCACAATAACCGGATAATCGTGGGACACGCATATCTTAATGTTCTCAACCGCCGATTCACCCCACCTGTAACATAACGCCATATACCCCCGATTCCGCGCGTAAGTCAGCATTTCACTCGTGGATGTTCCGTCATGCTCCGGGTCCACGGCGTTACCCACCTCTCTCTGCGTCACGGGGTCCCCGAGGTAGTTGAGAACCATCGTCAGGGAGGCCGGTCCGCACCACATGTAATCCTGCTGAACGTGGGGGACGCCCTCAATTAGGTATTCACTGGGAACCTCAACGGCGGACGCCGAAACCGAGGACGCAAACGCAGCCAACTGGACGACGAGCATGATGGAGACCTGAAGGATGAATATCGCCTTTTTCCCGACCATCTCCCACCACCCGCAATTCACCTAAATCACGATTTGAGATGCGCGATTATTTTCTTTGCGTTTCTCTCACTTCCAGCCAGATAGGTCACCATCTTCTCGTCCAGTTCAAGCCACTGGGCGAGGCCAGCCGCCATCTCCGGGTTGTTCTCGAAGATGACGCGTAGGTACGGGATTACCTCGCTTGCCGCCCTCTTCGCCGAGATGTGGCATTTCCTGCGGATTTGCATTCCTATGGATGCTAGGATTCCCCTCACCTCCTTGGTTCTTGACATCATCTGGATGCGCTTCGGGAATTCTGATTTCGTCCACTTCGGCTTGGTTCTATCCCTTGACATCGCCACGCCGGCGGTCATGAGGTCTAGGAAGTAGCTCAGTAGACCCCAGCTTTGGGTTCTCCTCACCCTACCCCGAAAGACATCCGCCATGGATAGGGCGTCCATGGCGTCCGCTAGGTCATGCGGGTCCGTGAGGAACCTCGGGGCGTTCTCGTAGACCCACTCAAAGAGCATGTCCGGGTCTACGTCAGCCATGTCCACAGCCCTCTTAGCGTCTAGGCACCTCTGGGCGTGGAAGATCAACGCCAACACGTTGAATATGGACTCCTTCCTATCCCTCACCGAGAGCCAAGCAACATCCTCGTAGGTTAGACGTCTACGACCCTGCGCCAGCGCCTGGAGGTCGTTCACGGCGGAGCGCACGTCCCCCCCGGAGCGCTCCGCTATGAACTTCAGGGCTTCAGGCTCGGCTTCTATGCCCTCCATCCGGCATATACGCTCTAGGTGCTTCACGACCTCCGTCTTCCGAACGCGCTTGAATGGGATGAGGAGGCAGAGGTTGCGGAGAGTTATGAACCTTGGGTCGTAGGCGTTTGTGGCGATGAGCACGATGGGGCACCTCGCCTTCCTAATCACCTTAATGAGGGCGCCCAGGCCTCCACGGTCCTCCCTCCCCGTGAGCCCGTCCAGCTCATCCATGAGTATGATGCGGCGCCTCCCGAACAGCGTCCCGTACTGAGACGCCAACCCGGCGACGCGCTTCACAGCGTCCTCCGTTCTGTAGTCGCTTGCATTCATCTCCACAAGCTCCATGTTCAAATCGTGGGCGAGAGCCTCCACAGCCGCCGTCTTCCCAACCCCCGGGGGCCCGTAGAGGAATGCAGCTCTTTTCGCCGGGATTCCCCTCTCCCAAGATTTTATCCATTCAAGGAGCGTGTCCTTTGCCTTTTTGTTCCCCACCACCTCCGCCAGCGTCTTCGGTTTGTATTTCAGCGTCCAAGGGAGGTGCATGTCTACGTTCACTACTCCTTGCTCATGAGGTAGCCGAACTCGGCTAGGCGGGCGAGGAGGGCGCTCATCTGAACCTCCTCGCTGGCGCCCTGAATCAGCCGGAAGTCTATTTCACCTATCTCCGTCGCTATGCGTATCTTCCACTTCTCAGGGAGGTCCATGCGGAATATCTCGGAGTGGACTTGACGCAGCAGGTCGGGGCCAGCCACCCCATACTTCATCATCAACTCCCTCAGCATGTCCCGAGCCTTGATGAAGTCGCCCTTCAGCGCCGTCTGCAGCATGGCCTGTATATCCGATGGGTTCGCCCTCCCGACAACGGAGTAGACAACCTCGGCGTCTATCGGCTTACCAATGGAGGCCGCAGCCTGAAGCGTGTTTATGGCCCTGCGTAGGTCCCCGCCGCTCACGTCTAGGATGGCGTCTACGCCGCTGTCTAGGAGTTCCACGTTCTCCTTCTCCGCGATGAACCGTAGACGCTGTGCAACCTGTTCCTTAGCGAGGTAGGTGAACCTGAATGGGGCGCACCGTGACTGTATGGGCTCTATTATCTTCCCGCTGTAGTTTGCGATGAGTATGAACCTGCACGTCTCCGTGTACCGCTCCATAGTCCTCCTCAACGCCTGCTGCGCGTCAGCGGTCATGTTATCCGCCTCGTCCAAGATTAGAATCTTGAATGGAACCTCGCCCATAGACCGGGTCCTAGCGAAGGTCTTCACGGTCTCCCTCACCACATCTATCCCACGCTCATCGCTCGCGTTCAGCTCCATGATGTAGTTCATGTAGCCCTCCCCGTAGAGGTCGTGGGCGAGGCAGAGAGCCGCAGTCGTCTTACCGGTCCCCGGGGGACCCGCGAAGAGGCAGTGCGGAACGTTCTTCGCCTCAACAAAACCCTTCAAACGGCGCACAATCTCCTCTTGGTCAACCATCTCATCCAAGCTACGCGGCCTGTACTTCTCCGTCCACATCATAATCGACATAGCGCAGGAACCCCCACCCTAAACAACACCACGTAGGAGCCGCAAATATGTCTTTTCCACAGCGTTAAAACTAATTGCCTAACCTTGATTTTTAAACTTAGACCAAGTTTCTATGCAGTTTTAAATAGAAAAAATAAATGAGGAGGTTTTTATCCTAGTGGGGTGTGCTCCGTTGGCTCTGAGTCTACGTCTCCTATGGTTCTTCTTGTGCGCGGCTCCTATTGTAGCATGATTAAATTCCTAAATCTTGGTATAATAGGAGCGTTTATAGGACGCGGCGGGGCTTATGGTGTTTGAGGGAAGTCGCTTTTGCAGGCAGCCGCTTATATAAGGGACGCAGACCTTCGGTTCAAAAGCTCCAAAGTGAGGGTGGTAGCCCACAAAAACCACCCGAAGATAAAGCTCGTAGGCCTCACCATCGGACCCCTAAAGGAGGGTGAAAGCTACGAATTACCCCTATGGGTAGCCCTCGAATTGGGGAGGAGGGGTATAACTCGCGTGGTGGACGACTGCATACTAGACCCCTCAAAGCTCCACAAGATACACTGGAGGGAGAAGATGCAGTCCCCAAGCAGCCTATCAGCGCTGCCGCAGGACTTCTATCCGAAGCTACGCTTGCTGATCTCCGAGTTAAGGGCTAGGGCTGATGAGGGCCCCGAGGGCGCTAGGGAGTACATGAAGGTGCTTAACTATTCCAAGGACATCGTAAACTGCAGGGTGAGGAAGGTGGTCTCCATGGCATTGGCTCGGGTGGAACCCACGCGGGCGTTGAGGAACCTAACCGTGGAGGAGAGGATGCTCTACGAGGAGGTGCGCCGCTTGGTGGAGGAGTGGCGTAGACGGATACTGGAGGTGGAGTGAACGTGGAGGTGAAGGAGCAGGTAGACCCGAGGGAGCTTCTACAGGAGCTCTTCAGGATGGATAAGTACCGGGAGAGGCTCTCCCAGATGGCGTTGGAGGGCTCCACCTCCCTCATGGTGGACTTCGAGGACATACACGCGTTAGACGAGGAATTGGCGAGGGGGTTCATCAGGAACCCAACCGTCTACCTAGGATACGCAAACCACGCCGCCTACGAACAGCTGAAGATGGAGGCGCCCGACTACGCCGCCGAAGTTGAAGGCGTGACCGTGCGCATTCGGAGCCTACCCGTGGCCACCGGGCTGAGGGAGCTAGGTTCCAGCCACATCGGGAAGCTCGTCATGGTGGAGGGCATCGTGGTGAGGGCGACCCCGGTGGAGCCGATGGTTCTAAGAGCCGCCTATAAATGCCTGAAATGCGGAGAAATCACGTACGTTGAGCCGACGGGCACATCCCTAACACCCCCAACCACGTGCACCAACCCAACGTGCAAGAGGAGGGGGCCCTTCGAACTCGTTGAGGAAGCCACAACGTTCGTAGACTTCCAACAGATACGCATACAGGAGAGACCCGAAGACCTACCCCCAGGCCAGCTACCCAGAACCGTAGACGTGCGCATCGTGGGGAAGGACTTGGTGGACGTTGCCAGACCCGGAGACAGGGTCGCCGTGGTCGGCATAGTCCGAGTTACAGCCCCAACGCTTGCGCGTGGTCGGCGGCACCGCGTCTTCCGCATCTACATAGACGCAAACTACATAGACGTCCAGACGAAGGAGGCGGAGGCGGTCGTCATAACGCCAGAAGAGGAGAAGCAGATCAGGGAGCTGGCTAAGGACCCATGGATACACAGGAAGATCGTGCAGTCTATAGCGCCGTCCATCTACGGACACGAGGACGTAAAAGAAGCCATTATGTATCTCCTCTTCGGCGGCGTTCCAAAGAACCTGCCGGACGGCTACATAAGGGGCAACATAAACATCCTCCTCATAGGAGACCCGGGCGTTGGGAAGAGCCGCCTACTACAGTACGTCGCCGAAATCGCGCCTAGGGGCCTATACACGACGGGGCGTGGAACCACGGCGGCTGGTCTCACGGCAGCCGTCATCAGGGAGGAGAGGGGCGGGATGACGCTTGAGGCGGGCGCCCTCGTCCTGGCGGATAAGGGCGTGTGCGCAATAGACGAAATCGAGAAGATGAGACCTGAGGACCGCGTGGCGATTCACGAGGCTATGGCGCAGAACACGATTTCCATCGCGAAGGGCGGAATCGTCGCCACACTAAACGCCAGAACAGCGATTCTCGCAGCTGCGAACCCAGCCCTCGGGCGCTACGACCCATATAGGACGGTTGGAGAGAACATATCGCTCCCCATCACGATTCTCTCCCGCTTCGACCTCATATTCGTCTTGAGGGACGTTCCGGACAAGGACATGGACGCCCGCATGTCAGACCACATACTCAGCATACACAAGAAGGCGCAGACACCAGTGGAGCCTCCAATCCCGCCGGATCTACTGAGGAAGTACATCAGCTACGCCAAGGGGATTAACCCGGTGCTGACGGACGAAGCCATAGAGAGGCTGAAGAGCTTCTATCTTGAGATGAGAGGGAGGTCAGGCGAGGGCGGAGACAGCCCGATAGCGATCACCGCTAGGCAGTTGGAGGCGTTAATCCGCATAGCGGAGGCGAGGGCGAGGGCGGCGCTACGGGAGGAGGTCCTAGCCGAGGATGCGGAGGCCGCCATCGCGATTATGAAGAAGTCGCTGGAGCAGGTTGGCGTAGACGTCTCCACGAAGAGGCTTGACATAGACGTGATCATGACGGGGAAGCCGAAGAGCCTGAGGGATAAACTTCAGCTCGTTCTTGACGCCATAGTGAGCTTGGAGAAGGAGAGGGGGATGGCGAAGCTGGAGGACGTGCTTGAGAGGGTGAGGGAGGACTACGGAATACAGGAGGCCGAGGCCCAGCGGTTCCTCAGGACGCTCATGAGGGACGGCGTCATCTACGAGCCTAAGCCGGGCTACCTGAAGAAGACGTAGACGGGGCTGTTGGGGCTGTGGGGCTGAGGGTTAGCGAGCTCCCAATACCGGGAGCCGTGAAGGAGATTCTCGAGAAGGAGGGTATTGTTGAGCTTTACCCGCCGCAGGAGGAGGCGATTAGGGTTGGCGCCCTAGAGGGCAGGAACCTCGTCTTGGCGAGCCCCACGGCCTCGGGTAAGACCCTCATAGCCGAGCTCTGCGCCATGAGGCACGTCCTAGAGCTTGGGGGTAGGGTTGTCTACCTAACGCCGCTCAGGGCTTTGGCATACGAGAAGTACGTGGAGTTCAGGAAGTACGAGGGGCTTAGGAAGCCGGGTGGCGGGCGGGTTAGGGTTGCAATCAGCACGGGAGATTACGACAGCCCAGCCCAGCACCTAGCGAACTACGACATCATCGTCCTCACGAACGAGAAGGCCGACTCACTCTTGCGCCACAGGGCGCACTGGATGGGTGAGATATCCCTAGTGGTTGCGGATGAAGTCCACCTACTGACGGATGCGGGTCGGGGTCCAACGCTGGAGGTTGTGCTTGCGAGGCTCATGCAGGTGAACCCGAAACTGCAGATTCTGGCTTTGAGCGCCACCATAAAGAACGCGGATGAAATCGCGGGGTGGCTCGAGGCGGGCGTCGTCTCAACGGACTGGAGGCCCGTTGAGCTGAGGGAGGGCGTCCTACTCCACGACGAGGTTCAATTCAAGGATGGCGGCGCCGTGAAGATAGGCTCCGCCGGCTCTACGCCGGTTACGTCCCTAGTCCGGCACACCGTGAGGTTGGGGGGTCAGGCGCTCGTCTTCACTGGAACGAGGCAGAAGGCTGTCTCTATGGCGAAGAAGCTGGCGGTGGATATCCGGGAGCTGATTTCTAAGCCCTTGGAGCGTTCCCTTGAGCGTGTAGCTGAGGAGGTGCTGGCGGCTGGAGAGAGAACCCGCATAAGCGAATTGCTGGCGGAATTGGTGAGGTGCGGCGTTGCATTCCACCACGCGGGGCTCGCCGGGCACCACCGACGCATCATAGAGGACGCCTTCCGAGATGGGAAGCTCAAGGCGGTCACTGCAACCCCAACCCTCGCGTTCGGGGTAAACCTGCCGGCCAGAACCGTCGTAATAAGGGATTACCAGCGCTACGAACCCGGCTATGGCTACTACCCGATCAGCGTCTTGGAATATAAGCAGATGGCGGGGAGGGCTGGAAGGCCAAAATACGACCCCGTGGGCGAGGCGATACTCGTGGCTAGGACGGAGGACGAGCGGGACTACCTCATGGAGAGCTACGTGCTCGCCGAGCCGGAGCGCATCTGGTCTAAGCTGGCGGTGGAGAGCGCCCTACGCTCGCACGTATTAGCCACGGTCGCCAGCGGCTTCGCGTACACCGAGAGAGGCGTCTACGAATTCTTCGACAGAACGTTCTATGCGTACCAGTATGGGGGGAGGATGATAAAGGGTGCCATAGCCAAGGTGCTAAACCTCCTCGCCAGCGAGGGGCTCATAGAGGTAGACGGGGAGAAGGTCTACGCAACGCCGTTCGGCCGCCGAGTCTCGGAACTCTACATAGACCCCGTATCCGCCGTGATTATCAGGGACGCCCTGGCAAATAGGCCTCCGCTCCTCACGGACCTAAGCTTCCTGCAGTTGGTGGCGCACACCCCGGACATATACCCAAAGACTAGACCGTACAGGAGGGAGCTAAGGGAGCTGGAGCTCTCGCTTGACGCGCACAGGGAGGAGTTTATGACGCCGATACCGGACCCATGGGAGGACAGCGTCGCATACGAGGAGTTCCTAGGGGAGTTGAAAACCGCCCTAGTTTTGAACGCTTGGATAAACGAGACGCCGGAGGACGACATAATCGGGAGGTTCAACGTCCAACCCGGAGACCTATACAGGCTGGTGGACTCAGCGAAGTGGCTGCTCTACGCAACCCACGAGCTCGCGGAGCTATTCGGGCACAGGGATTTACTGCAGCGCCTGTCTACGCTCATGGAGCGCGTGGAGAAGGGCGTGAAGCCCGAGCTACTGCCGTTAACCCGTCTACGCGGCATAGGACGGGTGAGGGCGAGAGCGCTATACAACGCAGGATACACAACAATAGAGGAGCTGAAAAAGGCTAAAATGGAGGAACTAATGGCGGTACCACACGTAGGACCGAAGGTGGCAAAGGCCATAAAGGAGCAGGTCGGCGGACTAATAAAAAAGAGGGAGCTTGAAAGGCTTAAGAGGGAGGAGTGGCAGCAAAAAACCATAACTGAGTATTAGACGCCCTGCAGTATGATTTTCGCTATTATTGGCGCCGCCCTGATTCCCATGTAAACGAACACGGTTATTATCACGAGTTCCACTCCGGTTTTGAGGTCTATGGTTCCTAGGAGCGCGGCTGCTGCGAAGTCCGCAGCCGCTGCGAATATCACCGCCCACGTAACCCCAAATTTGACTATTATGCCGGATAGTGCCATGAAGAGCGGTATGGATATCAGGGAACCCAGCACTATCACTGCGTATACGTTCAGCCCCCTTATCTTCGCCTGCTCAACCATCATGGCGCTCATCCTAGGGCAGAGAACGTAGAGAGCGAACGCTAGGGATGCAACCAGCACAACCCACAACCTCAAACCTGACACCACCCCACAAGTAGGACCGTGTTGCTTATAAGCTGGAAGCTCTAGCCCTCCTTTCGCTCTCGGTTAATTCTATCATCATCTCCACCTGCTTCATGGCAGTTCCGAGGTAGTTTTCTGGTTTCATCGCCTCCTCTATCTCCTCTCGTGTTAACAGCCTCCTCACCGTGGGGTCTTCCATGAGGACATCCTTTAGGTGTCTACCCTCCTCCATGCTCTTTATGGCTAGCGACCTAACGAGCATGTAGGCTTCATCTCTCCCCATGCCCTTCCTCGTTAAGGCGAGCATCACCGCCTCCGACATGATGCCCCCTCTGGTTATCTCTAGGTTTCTGCGCATCCTCTCCTCATCCACCCTCAGGCCCGACAAGACGCCTATCATGAGGTGCGTCATATAGTCCGTGAGGATCAGCGCCTCCGGTATGATGAACCTCTCCGCCGATGACTGGGTTAGGTCGCGTTCATGCCAAGTCACTATGTTTTCTAGGGCGGGTATGACGAGGCTCCTCACTATTTTTGCGAGGCCGCAGATGCGCTCGCACCTGATTGGGTTCCTCTTGTGGGGCATCGTTGAGCTCCCAATTTGCGCCTTCACGTTGAAGGGCTCAGAGAGCTCCGCTATTTCCGTCCTCTGCAACTGCCTGATCTCGGTGGCGAAGTTCTCTAGGGTGGACGCCAGCATGGCGAGTATGCACACCAGCTCGGCGTGCCTATCCCTCGGAACTATCTGCGTAGATATGTCCGCGGGCTCTAGACCGAGGCGTTCCATCACCAAACGCTGAATTTCCATGCCCCTTGGGCCCAAGCCCGCCTGAGTTCCCACAGCCCCGCTCATCTTCCCCACGAGCACCCGTCTACGGCACTCCCTCAGGCGTTGGATGTGCCTAGAAACCCCACGCATCCAGACGGCGAACTTGAAGCCCAACGTAGTCGGGACGGCGTGCTGTCCGTGCGTCCTCCCAACGATAACAACCCCCTTATACCTCTCGGCGAGCTCCATGAGAACCCCCTCAAGCTCGCCCAGTCTACGCTCCAGTATGTTGAGGGCGTCCTTGAGTTGGAGCGCCAGCGCCGTGTCTAGTATGTCGCTGCTGGTCGCCCCAAGGTGGACGTATTTCCCGCTTTCTCCGCAGACCTCCACCAACGCCTTAACCACCGCCATGGTCTCGTGCCTGATTTCACGCTCAATCTCCTTCACCCTGCCGAGCTTCACGTGGTCGGTGGACGCCATACGCATGATGACCTCAGCGTCCCCACGCGGTATGTTCCCCAGCTCCGCGTGGGCCCATGCCAAGGCTGCCTCCACATCCAGCATGCGTTGGAGGCGGTTCTCCTCCTCGAAGACTCGCAGCATTTCGGGCGTTCCGTAACGCCCGCTGTCTATTGGGAGTATGGGCAAGGGTGCACCCCCACGTATAATGGAGTTGGGAGGGATTAATCTTTATCCGCCGGTCGGGCATCACGCAAAGCTAATATAGTGGTGCATCCCCATGAACTCTGGCTTTGTAGACGCTCCCGCCTGAAGCTCTAGTTAAGGTGCATGGAAATGGAGAGGGGAGTACACACACTCAAAATTATAATCTATGGATTAGAGAGGGCACTGTGGAAACTGCTTGGTGAATCCTGCCTAGCGGCGTGCACCCTCATAGGCGAGGGAATCTAC
>CAZKUI010000024.1:0-14247 GCA_964555905.1 uncultured Candidatus Bathyarchaeia archaeon
ACGTCTAATGGGGAGAAGAGGTACTCCAAGAACGCCCTATCATCCACGTTGTACTCCAATATCTGAACCCTCTTTCCGGTTTTTCTCTCCAATGCCTTCGCAATCCACCCTTTATAGCCGTGAAGTCTGGCTATATCCCCCCTCCCCACAACGATTGCTAAAACATCGTCTACTTCTACCGCCTTATGGAAGTGCACATTTTGAAGTGGGGGGCATTCCTTCTCTAATTCCAGAAGCAACTTGGCTATCTTTATGTCAGTCTCCGTTACTTCTCCCCGCTTTACCTTCCTCTCACACTCGGGGCAGAGGATGCCGCTCTTCAGACAGAAGTGGCATAACGCCGTCTTCACCCGCGTCCTTCCCCCCAGAAAATAGGAGACGCCAATAGCTTTTTAAGCTAATTCCATTTCACACCAACGACCCGGGGTACCCGCCTCGGTGCATCGGGAAAACCGCGGGTTTATTGCCTATGCGCAAACTTTTAAATGTCTTGTCACTCGTAAAGAGTGAGGTATAACTATGCAACGGAAGGAGCTGACTAGCAAGTCCTTGAAGGTGCTCAGCATAATATATGAGATGTGCACCCCGAAGACGGTCTACACGATAGAGATGAAGCAGAGCGCCCTCGCGAAGAAGCTGGGGATAAGCAGGCAGGCGCTGAGCAGCCACTTGAGGAGGCTCCGAAACCTAGGCTTGATTCGCACTGGTAGGGGCTTCATAGACGTGTTGGAGAAGGGCTTAGAGGTCCTCGGTGTGGGTGGAAACCCCGCGATAGTCACCGTGAAGGTTGAGCCGGGCATGCGGGGCGACGTCTACAGGAACGTCATGAAGTATCCAGTTTTGAGGGTGTTCAGGGTGGCTGGCGACGTAGACCTGATACTGATGGTGGAGCAGAAGAGGCTCGGCAGTATATTACAGATGCTGGCCTCCCTAGATGGAGTTCGGGATACAAAGTCTTACATTACTATAGAGACTCTAAGGTAGGGGATTTCACCATGCGACTGTTGGAGTGCGAAGCTAAGGAGATACTCTCTAAATATGGAATACCCACCCCAACCGGGAAGGTTGTGGAGTCCCCGGAACAAGCTAAAGAAGCCGCGGGGGAAGTCGGATGCCCGGTGGTGTTGAAGGCTCAGGTTCCAGTTGCCGGGAGGGGGAAGGCTGGTGGGGTCCTCTTCGCCGAGACGCCTGAGGAGGCTGAGGACGCAGCGAGGAAGCTACTCTCCACCGAGTTAGGGGGTTTGAGGGTTCGCCGGGTGTTGGTTGAGCAAAAAATCCAGATAAAGAGGGAGCTATACATTGGAGTGACCGTGGACCGACTAGCCCGAACCTACGTGGCCATAGCGTCCACGGAGGGGGGCGTAGACATAGAGGAGGTTGCCCTCAGGAGCCCGGAGTTCGTTCACAAACTGCAAGTAGATCCCATTCTGGGTTTTCAGCCGCACCACGCCCGCATCCTGGCCAAGCGTCTCGGGTACCGCGGCCAGCAGATGCTCTCCCTAGCTGGCTTAATCAGCAGGCATTACAGGGTGGCTGAGGACTGCGACGCCGTGCTCTCCGAGATTAACCCCCTCGTTGAGACCGTTGACGGCCAGTTTATAGCGGTTGACGCCCACATAATCGTAGACGACAGCGCTCTATACAGGCACCCGGAGCTGAGGAGCGAAGCTGAGGGGTGGGGGCTCACAGAGAGGGAGTTGGAGGCGAGGAAGGCTGGGTTAGCCTACGTGGAGTTGGATGGGGACGTGGGGGTGATTGGGAACGGAGCTGGGCTGGTGATGGCGACCCTAGACATGGTGAAGCTCCACGGCGGTAGACCCGCAAACTTCCTCGACGTGGGCGGAGGAGCCCAGATGGAGAGGGTTGCCAAGGCGCTGGAGATCGTGAACTCCAACCCGCGGGTTAAGGTGGTCCTCATCAACATACTGGGTGGAATAACTAGGTGCGATGAGGTGGCTAGGGGTATAGTGGAGGCCCAGAGGCGCTCCCCGAGCTCGAAGCCGATGGTTGTTAGGCTCATGGGAACCATGGAGGATGAAGGGCGCAGAATACTGGCTGAGGAGGGTATAGAGGCGATGGAGAGCATGGAGGAGGCGGCTAGAAGGGCAGTGGAGCTGGCGTTCGGGGGTGCCTGAAAGTGGCGGTCTACGTAGACGCTGGAACAAGCGTCATAGTCCAGGGCATAACCGGGAGGCAGGGGAGCTACCACACCAAGCTCATGCTCGAGTACGGAACTAGGATAGTGGCTGGCGTAACTCCGGGGAAGGGCGGCATGGAGGTCCACGGCGTACCCGTCTACGACTGCGTTGAGGAAGCCCTAGAACGCCACGAGGCAAACGCGTCAATCATCTTCGTCCCAGCCGCCTACGCCGCCCAAGCCGCCCTAGAAGCCATAGACGCTGGCATAAAACTGGTAGTAATCATCACCGAGCACATACCAGTCCGGGATACGATGACCATCATAGCCCACGCCAAACGGAAGGGAGCCACGATCATAGGACCTAACACCCCGGGGGTAATCACGCCGCAGGAGTGTAAGCTCGGGATAATGCCCGGGCGTGTATTCAAGCGGGGGGTCGTCGGCGTGATCTCCAGAAGTGGAACCCTCACCTACGAAATCGCCTCAGCCCTCACCAGAGCCGGGTTGGGGCAGTCCACCTGCATTGGAATCGGAGGAGACCCGGTGGTAGGCTTAAACTTCGTGGAGGTGTTGGAGGAATTCCTAGAGGACGAGGAGACTAAGGCTGTAGCCCTGATAGGGGAGATCGGCGGAAACTTGGAGGAGGAAGCCGCCCGCTACATCGCATCAACGGGATACCCAAAGCCGGTGGTGGCGTTCGTGGCTGGGAGAACGGCTCCCCCGGGGAGGAGGATGGGGCACGCGGGCGCCATCATCATGGGGAGGGCTGGAACAGCCCAAAGCAAGATAGAGGCGTTCAGGGAGGCTGGAGTTGCCGTGGCTGAGAAGCCGAGCGACGTAGCCCGCATCCTAACTGAAAGGTTAAAAGGGAGCCACGAATCAATCTAGCAAAGAAAGGACGGGGAGGACGTAGACGTTGCCGATCATAGACCCATTCAAAAAGGCAATCGCACAGAAGCGCCGCCTATTCGTAAAAATATGCAGGGAGTGCGGGGCGAGAAACGCAGCCACAGCCACAAAATGCAGGAAATGCCGAAGCAAAAACCTGAGGTGGAAGCGCATAGAACGCAGGAGATAGGCAGCCGCAAAGCATTTTTAGGCGAGGGATGAAAGACACATAATGGCGGGCCGGTAGTCTAGATGGTAGGACGCCGCCCTCACGCGGCGGAGGTCGCAGGTTCAAGTCCTGCCCGGCCCACCAACATCGCTACTGTTCTATGTATATCGCTGGTCTGCGTGGTTTTGCCAGCTTCGCCCTGCCCTGCGGGTCGTAGCGTCCCGGGTCGTCCTCCCTGTAGATCGTGACCGGGGTGTTTAGTTCCTTTTCTAGGAATTGCCTTGCCTCGCTTAGTATTTTTTGTTCGTTTAGGATTCCGATTTTCATTACCCGTTTCCTCTCATCCCTTGGCATCTTTTTGGCTTCCTCAAATGCAGTTTGTGCGAATTTCGCAGTTTCTTTTGCCATGCTCCTTAGTTCCTCCTTCTCCATGAGCTTCTTCATAAGCTTCCCTAGGTTTGCACCTTCCTCCTCCACCGTGCGTATGGCTTCTAGGTAGACGTGCCATTTCCATGGGGTTGCCACGTAGTAGTAGATGTGCTTTGGCTTGCCTTTCATCACGTGGAGTATGTTGAGCGTGTCCTCCAAGATGTTTTTCACGAGGTTCTCCGCCTCCTCGGCGCTCGGGTCTACGAGGTTCTGGTCGTAGACGGGCCACGGGGCTGTTGAGACGAAGCCCTCGTTCCCCATCATGCTCCAAATCTCCTCGCATAGGTGAGGTATGAACGGCGCCATGAGCCTCACCCAGATCCCCAGCGCCTCCCTGAGGGTCTCCCTGTGTCTGCCTCCACGCCTTAGGTACCAGCGTATGTCGTTCCAGACCTCAAATAGGGCGTTCTCTAGGGCTGTTCTGGTCTTCAGCTCCTCTAGGGCTTCTGTAACTCGTTTAATGCGGTATTGCAGAACGCTGAGGAGCCAGCGCTCCATGGTGCCGGGTTCCCCACCCCCCTCCACGCCGATTATCTCCCGGGCTAGGCTGTGGAGGGACTCCAGCTTCCTCTTGATGTCTTCCACGTTTTTCGCCCTCCAGTCCGCGTCGTCCATGCCCTCGGCGCCGAGCAGGAGGGCGCATCTGGTGGCATCCGCCCCGTACCTCGCGATGGCGTCCCTTAGGACGACGAAGTTCCCCTTCGACTTCGACATCTTCTTCCCCTCTATCATGAGCATCCCGTTAACGGCGATGGTTCTAGGCCAGTGCTCCGGCGGGAAGATGGCTACGTGGTGGAATACGTAGAAGGTTAGGTGGTTCGGTAGGAGTTCCTTCGCGGAGTTCCTCAGGTCCACGGGGTACCAGTATAGGAATTCCCTCCGCATGTCCTCCAGCAACCGCAGATCCAGCCCCGATTTCGCGGAGACCTCCTCTGGGCTTCCGCGTCCTAGGAATATGTAGTCGAACACCTCCGGGGTTAGGTGCTTTGCGTCTATATTATGCTGGTTGATGTGCTTTGCGATCGTGTAGAACGCCATGTATATGGTGGAGTCGCTGAGGGTCTCCACAATCCACTCCGGGTTCCACGGGAGCGGCGTCCCAAGTCCGCTCTTCCTCGCGCAAGCCCAGTCCCTATACCAGTCGATCACGTCTAGGAACCACTGCCTAGCTTCTTCTGGCAGTATCCTCGCCCTCATGATTGCCTCCTTCGCTAAGGCCTTCCATTCGGGGTTTGAGTAGTTGAGGAACCACTGCTCCTTCAGGAGCTTCACGATGCAGTTCGTCATGCACCTGCAGACCACCCTCTGCGGCAGGTCATACATGGAGTCCGCGATTCCCGCCTCCTTGAAATCCGAGATCACCTGAGCCTTTGCGACTCTAACCGGCATGCCAGCGTATTTGCCGCAGATTTCCTTCATTACTCCCGTGTGGAACTCCTTCTTGTAGATTATTTCGGTGGCTTCCTCGGCCTTTGGGTCGTGCTGGTCTTTTATGCCCATCTCATCCACGATTTCTATTGCTGGGTATTCGCCGAACCCCTCAAGCCGAATCATGGATATCGGCTTCACATCATCCAACGTGGACGGGTCCACCCCGAACTCCTTCAGGCGCTCCGGGTTCCTCTTCAGGTCTCTCAGGGCGAGCCAGTCGTATGGGGCGTGGGCGGGGACGCTGTAGACGACCCCGGAGGCCTGGTTTGGGTCTACGAACCAGCCGGGGAGTATGGGGAGCTTCCTCCCGTCTACGGGGTTTATGCAGTACTCTCCGATGAGCCTTGAACCCTTAAACCGCTCCAAGACGCTCACCTCATCCCTCTGCTCAACAAGCTTCCGGGCCGCCTCCTCGCTGAGGATCCAAACTTCCCCGTTGACCCGCGCCTTTACGTAGACGGCGTCCGGGTGAACCCACACGTTCGTCACTCCGTAGACGGTTTCGGGCCTGAAGGTCGCCGCGACCAAGTACGCCTCCCCGAGCCTGAACTTTATGAGGGTGTACTCCTCGGGGACGACGCCCTCTCCCTCTAGGCGGTCGTGGTCCCCGGTGGGGCTCCTGCAGTTCGGGCACCAAACCACGGGGTGCTCACCCTTAACCACGTAGCCCCGCTCCTTCAGCTTCAGGTACTGCCACTCGATGAACTTGCTGAATTGGGGGTGGAGGGACGTCGTGTGGAACTCCCTCCTCCAGTCAACCGAGAATCCGATGCGCTTCACCACCTCGCGGCTCTCCCGGGTGAAGTACCTCGCCATGTAGATGGGGTCAACCATCTTCTTCAGCTCCTCCTCCGGGACCCCCACGACATCCCTCATGACTCTAATGAAGAACTCATCCCCCCTCTGGATGCGCTGGCTCGCGCCGAGTATGGTCGTCCCAGTCCAGTGCCACGCCCATGGGAAGAGGACGTTATATCCCTGCATGCGCTTAAACCTTGCATACGCATCCACACGCGAGGCCGTGAACCCATGCCCAACGTGGAGGGGGGCGTTCATGTACGAGAATGGGAACGTGACGAAGCACTTCTCACGGTTCGGGTCCGGGTCAGCTTCAAAGATTCTGGCCTCCTCCCAGCGTTTCTGCCACTTCCTCTCCATCTCCTCCCAGTTCAGCCCGGTCATCCACCAACTGCCTCCGCTACAACCCTCCTAACAACCTTCAACGCCTCGGGAACCCCCCTAACATCCGGACCCCCACCCTGGGCGAAGTCATCCCTGCCGCTTCCCCTACCCCCAAGCGGCCTCGCCGCCTCCGAGGCGATGAAGCTTGCCTTTATCCCCTTCTGGAGGGCGTCACGCCCAACCATAACCACAACGTTAGCCGTCTCGTCCGTGCGGATTAAAGCCACCACGGCGTCCGGGGCGTTATCCACGATTTCCCTAGCCACCTCGATGAGGTGGCTCACGGGCACCCTCTCAACGGCCTCGGCTATAACCCTCACCCCGTCCACCGCCACAGCCCTCTCCAGATACTCCCGCGCCTCATACCTCGCTAGGAGAGCGGAGAGCCGGGCTGCCTCCCTCCTCGCGTCCCTCAGCTGCGCAGCCATCTGGGGGATTACCCTCTCCAAGTCGCCCACCGGCGAGCCGACGGCCTCGGAGATGCGGCGTAGGGTTGCCTCGCTCCTCTGCACCGCCTCTAGGGCTGGTAGACCAGCCGCGAACACGAGCCTCTCAACGCCGTCCTGAACCCTCTCCGTGTGCAATATCTTGATTAGGCCCACCTCCCCCGTGGACCTGCAGTGGGTTCCGCCGCACGCCTCCACGTCCCAATCCCCGATCTTCACCACCCGGATTTCCCTGCCCGGAACCACACCCCCTTGGTAGAGGCGGAAGCCGTAGAGCCTCTCGGCCTCCTCCCTAGGCATCCACCTCACCTCCACGGGTATGTCCATCATCACCACCCTGTTTGCAAGCCTCTCGATTTCGTGCACCTCCTCCATGGTGACGCGCTTGTAGTGCGATATGTCGAGTCTGGAGCGCTCCGGCTCCTTCTGGGCTCCAGCCTGCCAGACGTGGCTTCCGAGGACCCTTCTGGCGGCGCCTAGGAGTATGTGGGTTGCCGTGTGGTGGCGTGTGAGGTTCATGCGCCGGGTCCAGTCCACCTCGCCTACCACCTCCATCCCCTCCCTTGGGGCTACTCCCTCCACGACGTGGACGACCACCTTGCCGACTCGCAGGACGTCCACCACCTTAGCTCGGCGTCCATTGAACTCTAGGTATCCCACATCTGAGAGTTGGCCCCCACCGGTGGGGTAGAAGGCTGTCTTATCAAGTACGACGTACTTCCCGTCTACCACCCTTAGGACGGTTGCCTTAAAGCGGCGGGTGCGGGGTTCCTCGTAGTATAGGGGCTTCGTTGCTGGTAGGTCCTCCACCGCAACCCCGAGCATCCCAAGCTGGGGCTCCTCCTTCACCGGGGCGGAGACGTGCCTCCCCGCAATCTCCATATAGAAGTCGTCTGGAACCTCCACCTTCACGCCTTCCTTTTCCACCACCTCCTTCACGACCTCGGGTGGGATGCCGTGGGAGTCGTAGAGCTCCACCAGCTTCTCCCTCGGGAAGCTCTTCACACCCCTCTCCCTAAGGGATCGAGCCATCCTCCGAGCCATCTCGGAGCCCCTCCTCAAGGTCTGCCTAAACTTCTCCTCCTCTATGGAGAGCATCTCCAGTATGGCGTCCCTCATCTCCCTCAGGTGCGGGTAATCCACGGACCAGTAATCAATCTGGGCGTCCACGAGGTCTAGGAGGCGGTCTTCAGCTCCGAGCACGCGTAGGAGCTTGTACGTCCTGCGGAGCAGTAGCCTAGCGAGGTAGCCCTCGCGCACGTTGGATGGAATCACGCCCTCAGCCAGCATGAACGCCAGGCTCTTCGTGTGGTCGACCACGGCGAACGCCGCTTCAAGCGGAGTCAGCATCTCGTCAAGTTCTAGGGCGTCTACGCCGAGTATCTCAGCCACGGACCTCCTAGCGGATAGGCGGCTTGCACCCTTCTCAAGGTTCATGAACCCAGATAGTTTAGCGACCTCCTCCACGAGGCCCCAATCCATCTGCGGTAGGTTCGCTATTTTGAGGAGTTCGTCTAGGAGTGGGCCGTAGACGGCGTGGAAGCAGCTTATGCAACCTTGGGAGAGCCACGTGAACCTCTCTATTCCGTAGCCCGTGTCCACGGTTCTTATCGGAAGCTGGATGAACTCCTCACCCACGACCTTAAACTGCATGAACACGAGGGTCGCAACCTCCAAGCCCCGGACGATGCTCTCCACGTCTGGGCCCGCGTTTCCACCTCCAATCCAGACGCCCTCCTTGTAGACTATCTCCTCGGATTTCACGCCTAGCTCCTTCACGAGGAACTCGTGGTGGTATCGGACGGTCTGGTCCTTCCAGTACACCTCCTGAGTCGGCGTGTTGAATGCGTGGGCTCCCCCCATCTCGAATATGGTGAGGTGCCTCCCGAATGTTAGGCCGACGTTGTCTACGTCTACGAAGCGTAGGCACGGCTGGCTGATGACCAGCGGGTTGGCTGGGGGTGGTATGACGCCCTCCGTGACGTAGGGCTGGAAGTCTATGATGCTGGCGTGGGTGAAGAAGAGGTCATCCCTCCACCTAGCCACCACAGGGTAGGGCTTTATGCGGGCGTGACCCCTCTCCTCAAAGAAGGAGAGGAAGGCCTCACGCATCTCACGATAAGAGTAACTCCTCCTAGTCGGGGGGTTCCCTATGAAGGTATAGGGGGCGCACCTCTCCGGGGTCGCCTCCCCGCAAGTCTCTTGGTCCGGGTTCTGAGTCCAGAAGTACTCGCCACACTTGGGGCACAGCTTCCTCACGTAGCCCTCCTCGTCGAAAAATGGTATGTGGTATTCACTCTCAGGAAACCGCTTCAACTTAAATCCTTCCTTAAAACTTTGTGAGGGTTCGCTTTATGAAATTTACCGCCGGGCTCCCTCTCTATACTCCAAATTAGCCGAAGAGGCTCGCCAATCCCTCTAGGGCCTCCTCCTCTTTCGCCTCTTCCTCCTCAGCCTTCTTCTTTTCCTCCTTCTCCTCCCCGCCGGCCTCAGCTGAGCCTGCCGCTGGCGCCGGCGCGGCCACTGGCGCAAGAGCCGCCGACTTGATGGCCTCCTCTATGTCTACGCCCTCCAAGGCGGCTACCAAGCTCTTCACCCGGATTGGGTCTACATTCACGCCAGCGGCCTCCAACACCCTAGACAAGCTCTCCTCCGTGATCTCCTTACCAGCCTTGTGGAGGAGCATGGCGGCGTACACGTACTCCATACCAACCACCCCGATCTACACGCGCGAACCTAGGAGCCCAAGGTTCACCCAATAATCATGAGGGATTCCATACTTAAGCGTACCGCTCAACAAGCTGAAACTAAGTTCTGGATAGTCGTTATTTCCCTACTTCACCCTTGCTTGTACCCCTTCTTGGAGAGGGCTTCGTGGAGGGCGGCGGCCTCCGCCTCCACCCTGGCCAGGACTAGCGGTAGGGTTTCAGGGGTTATTATGGACGCGTTTACAGCCAGACTTACAGCCCTTCTATGGGCGGCTTGAATTATGTGCATCACGTTCTCCGGGGTTGGGTAGGCAATCTCCACGGAGAGGCTCAGGGCAGCCCTATACGCCTCCTGTATATCCCCTCTAATCTGGTCTAAATCTACCTTGAGCTGCTCCTCGGGTATCACTAGACCGTCTACGTAGGCAGCCCTCAATGAGAGGCCCACGTCGATCGCCTTTATGTTGAGGCGTGAGAGGGCGTAGGCGAGCTCCCTAGATATGACCTCCCCCTTACGGGCTACGAGGGTGTCGCGTGTAACCCAGACGCTCCCCGCCTCTATGCGGGTTGGTATTCCAACCGCGTTCAACTCGCTGATTATCGGGCCGGGCGGTATGCCCGTGTTCCCCGCCGGGACGACTATATCGTCTGTGGCGATGTCCCCCGCCTTCGGCTTCCTCTTCGTCTTGCTCTCCTCTAAGAGGAGCTGGAGCTTGAACGGGCTCAAATTCGTGAATAGGAAAACATTAGAACCCGTAAGATACTTCTCTAACTCTTTAATTCCGGGCTTATCGCACTTCTCCAACGCCCTCCTGAATATGGTGTTCTTCACGACCTTCATGTAGACCGAACCTTGGAGTTTCTTCCTCAGCTCCTGAATCTGGGATGAGCCGACCTTATGTAGGCTCGCCACCCCAACCACGTCATACTCCCTCAGTAGCTTGGCGACCTCCTCCACGAGCTTGGATTTCTGCTCCAACACGTATCTCTGCGGCATTACACGCTCACCTTCACGGCTGGCCCCATGGTCTCCTTCACGTAGATGGAGGCGATGTTCTTCATCCCCCTCTTCAGCCTCGCCTCCAGCCGGGTGATAACCGCCTGAATGTTCTCCGCCAGCTCCTCATCCTTCATGTCCTCCGTCCCAACCCTACACTGAACAACGGGCTCCTTCCTAGCCCGGAGTTGAACCATGCGCCTCCGCCGCTCCACCTCCCTTGAGATGTCGGCTGTGGGGGGTATTGGGGTGGGCATCTTCCCCCTCGGCGCAAGAACCGGACCCAGAATCTTCCCCACGAGGGGCATGAGGGTCGCCTCGGCTATGAAGAAGTCGTATTTGTTCGCTAGGCGCTTCTGCTCCGCCTTATTCCCGGCTAGCGCCTCCAACTCCTCCCTCCCAAGCACGTCTACGCCGGCCTCCCTCGCCCTCAACGCCAAGTCTCCGGTGGCGAAAACGCAGACCTTCACCTCCTTGTTTGGGGGGTGGGGAAGCTCGACAAACTCCTGAATGCGCTCCTCAGGTCTACGGAGGTCTATGTCGCGTAGATTCACGATAAGCTCCACTGACTGAACGAAGTTCCTCTTCTTGGTTCTCTCACGCATTTCCTTCAACGCCTTCAACACGCTCTCAGCCGCGATGGGCATCCCTCGACCGCACCCGCACAACAGCATTACAAAAAGTATGGCAACCCTTATAAATCATTTCCAGAGGCGAAGGGATGAGAAACGCGAGATGTTAACGAATTAGGCGTTCCACGTCCCGAATATAATCTTCCACCTTCCCAAACTCCGCCCTAATGGTCTCTAGGTCCATCAGGGAAGTCCACGGTCTTACTCCTCCTTTAAGAGTTGGTCGTAGACGCCCTCGTCTACCTCCCTCTGGACCTCCCGCGGGTCTTTCCCCTCAACGGTTACTCCCATGCTAACGCAGGTTCCAAGCACCTCCTTCACGGCGGCCTTCAGCGTTTTTGCTAGGAGTTGCGGGCGTTTTATGCGGGCTATGCGTACCACCTGCTCCATGGTGAGGTTTCCAACCTTATCCGTGCTCGGGGCCCCGGAGCCCTTCTCCACACCCAGCTCCTTCACGATGAGGGCTGACGTGGTTGGAATCCCCACCTCCACCTCAAACTCCTTCGTGTCTACGTCCACGATGACCTTCACTGGAACCCTCATCCCCGCGTAGTCCTTCGTGTTCCTGTTAATCTCCTCCACGATGAGCGGGAGGTTCACGCCGACTGGGCCGAGCGCTGGGCCTATCGGGGGACCAGCGGTGGCCTTACCCCCCTCTATCAGAAACTCGAAGACCCTCTTCTCCCCCAATTCGGAGCCCCACCCGAATAAAGCTTGGCGCCTAATAATCTTAGCGCGCCTTCTCCACAAGCTTCACGTAGTCTGCGTGAACCGTTATGGGTAATGTGAAGGATGCCTCCAATAGCTCTATGGTGATTTCCTCCTTCGCCCTGTCTACCCTCACAATCCTCGCCCTCATCCCCTTGAATGGGCCACTCGCCACCTCCACCACATCCCCAACGTCCAACTCCTCGATGATTGATTTGGTCACTATGTACTTCTCAACGTCGGCGACCGTGAGCATGCCGGAGACCCACGAGCGCACGTGCTTAACTCCCGAGATCGCCTCCTCGACTATGTGGGGGCCGTCGGCCTCCACGAATATGTATCCCTTTAGGGTTTCTGGGGCGAGTATGGCCTTCACCTTTATGTTGTTCGCCTTCGCCCTCATGGCGATGAGGTTCGCCACGTTCCTCTCCTGTCCCGCCGTCGTCCTAACTGCATATATGGGCAAACAAGGGCACCCCCTAGCCTTGGAGCAGGTAGGACAGCAGCCTCACTATAAAGCCGACCACTCCAACGAGCACCACACCTAGGGCGCATATCCTCACGAGCAGCCAGAGTTCAGTCCACCCTGGCTTCTTCGCCCTCTTCAGCAACTTCACGCTGGACCTGAGGAAATCAACCAGCCCCAAGGCGCATCCACCAGAGAAGAATCAGCCAAATTCTTTAAATCTTTCTCCTCGCGGCTCCGCCATTATTAAGGACGCTTATGCGGCTGGAATCATCCACCTTTATACCCGGATTACCTCTACATCCATCTCCTCTAGGATTTTGAGCAGCCATTTCCTAGTTTTCCCCCGCGTCCCCTTCCAGTCTATCACGGCGGCTTCGCACCCTCCCCACGTCCTCCTTACGGGCTCCCTCGCCAGCCACTCGTCTGGTTCGTCCCTGAACGCGTATTTTGGGACTACGTGGCCCACGGCCACGTCCAACTCCACCGACGCCTTCGTCTGCTTTGGGGCGTAGTGGCTCCCGCCGTAGCCGACTGCCGACCTCCCACGCGCCGGGTTGGTGGCTGCAGCCCACGCCGCCTCGGCCACCGCCTCCGCCGCCTCCTCGTCCACCCAGCGCTCCGGGGTGCTCCCGATCTCCACGAACATGGCTGGGACGCTGAGTTCCGTTGGCCCGTGGTGGGTCGCCTCCATGGTCGCCGGGTAGTCTAGGCCCAGCCTGTCTACGGCGCTCCTTAACGCGAGGAGGGCCGCCTTCACCCTCTGCGGGTGCGCCCACGCCAACTCCCGCGGCCTACCGCCGTGCGTGGCCTCCCAGCCGAGGTTCCCGGGGACGTGGGCGGTGAGCATGGGTCTCTTACTCAGGCACTCGTGCCTAGAGACGAATATCACCGCCTCAACGTCGAACTCCCGGGTGAGATAGTGCGCCGTGATGGTGTCCCCCTTAAGGTAGACGAGGAACACGTCACCCCTTCGGTAGACGGGGCCGCCATCAAACAGCCTATCAGTCTCCCTAAAGCCGTACTTCTCCAAGAGACGCTGGGCGATGTTCACCCCAGCTGGGTCCAGCTTGGAGGCCGCGATTAGAACCGCCAATACCACCACGCCCGCGCTAAAGAAGTAGGGTTAGTATGGCCTTTTCGGTGTGGAGGCGGTTCTCAGCCTGATCGAAGACTATGGAGCGCTCCCCGTCTATGACCTCCGGGGTTACCTCCTCGCCCCTGTGGGCTGGGAGGCAGTGCATGAAGACGGCGTCCTCCGCCGCGTGCCTGAAAAGCTCCAGCCTTACTTGGTACTTCGGCAGGAAGACCCTTAGGCGCTCCTCGCGCTCCGCCTCCATCCCCATGGAGACGAACACGTCCGTGTAGATGACGTTGGCGTCCCTAACGGCCTCCTCAGGCTCCGTGAGTATCTCCACCCTTGAACCGCTCTCCTCGGCGTTCTGCATGGCCCACTCCACGACCTTCCTGCTCGGCTTGTACCCATCTGGGCAGGCGACGCTGATGTCAACCCCAACTTTGCTGCAGCCGATGAGCAGGGAGTTGCAGACGTTGTTCCCGTCTCCCACGTATGCGAGCTTTAGGCCCTCTAGGCGGCCCCACCTCTCCCACATGGTGTATAGGTCTGCGAGCGCCTGGCATGGGTGTAGGAAGTCTGAGAGGGCGTTTATGACTGGTATTGTGGCGTGTTTCGCCATCTCCTCCAGTATGTCATGCCCGTAGACGCGGGCGGCGATCCCGTCCACGTATCGGCTGAGAACCCTAGCCGTGTCCGATATGGATTCCCCCCGGCTGGCTTGAAGGCGTTCCCAAGCTAGGTAGAGGGACGCACCACCAAGCTGGTGCATCGCAACCTCGAAGGAGACCCTCGTCCTCGTAGAAGGCTTCTGA
Organism: uncultured Candidatus Bathyarchaeia archaeon; assembly: GCA_964555905.1. Lineage (GTDB taxonomy): Archaea > Thermoproteota > Bathyarchaeia > EX4484-135 > B24-G1 > CAZKUI01. The sequence goes on from CAZKUI010000024.1 coordinate 14,087, forward strand.
AACATCAAAGCCAGAACCTTACCACGCAGGTACTCATGCGGCTCCCCACGCCTCAACTTACGCTTCAAATCATCGGAGAGGCGAATCAACTCCATAATCTCATCCTTGGAGAAGTCCTGAAGGGTAAGGAAGTGCCTACCACGCAGCTCACCCATACACGA
>CAZKUI010000025.1:0-1974 GCA_964555905.1 uncultured Candidatus Bathyarchaeia archaeon
CTTAGTAGTTAAGCGGCCCTTGGAGGTTGGGGATTTGGAGCGGAGGATTAGGGTTCTAATCGCCAAGCCCGGGCTTAACAGCCACGATAGGGGGGCAAAGGTTATTGCACGTGCACTCAGGGACGCCGGCATGGAGGTCATCTACACGGGGCTGAGGCAAACCCCGGAACAAATCGTCGAGACGGCGTTGCAGGAGGACGTAGACGTTATAGGGCTGAGCATACTCTCAGGGGCGCATCTGGCGCTGTTCCCGCGGATCATGGAACTACTAAAGGAGAAAGGCATGGACGATGTTTTAGTTGTAGCCGGGGGCATCATACCGGATGAGGACGTCCCAATATTGAAGAAGATGGGCATCGCGGAGGTGTTCGGGCCTGGAACCCCCACGGAGGAAATCATCAAGTTCATTAGGGAGAATGTGAAGAGGGGGAGAGCTTAGCGGCCTAGCCTACGGGAAAGTGAGCGGCCTTGGTGGACTTGGAGAGGTTGGTGAGGGGGGTTCTGGAGGGGGATAGGCGCTCCATAGCGAGGGCGATAACAATCGTGGAGGACAGGCTCCCGGAGGCGGAGGCGCTCATATCCGCTTTGAGGCCGCACTCCGGGAGGGCGCACATAATCGGAGTCACCGGGCCCGGGGGCTCCGGGAAGAGCACGCTCATCCGCCAGTTGGTGAAGAAGTTCAGGGAGATGGGCCTAAGCGTTGGGGTGGTGGCGGTAGACCCAACCAGCCCCTTCACAGGAGGCGCCTTCCTAGGAGACAGAGTGCGCATGCAGGAACTCGCCATGGACCCCCAAGTATTCATCAGGAGCATGGCTACGAGGGGCAGTCTTGGCGGAGTTGCAGAGGCCACCCGGGACGCCGCCCTCATACTAGATGCGTCAGGAAAGGACATCATCATAGTGGAGACCGTTGGGGCTGGGCAATTGGACGTAGAAGTCGCTAGGGTCGCTGAGACGATACTGCTGGTGATGGCTCCGGGGCTTGGCGATGAAATTCAGGCGATAAAGGCTGGTTTGATGGAAATCGCCGACATATTCGTGGTGAATAAAGCCGATAGGGAGAACGCTGAGAAAACCGTCTCCGACCTCCTCTCCATAATTGATGTCAGCCCAAGCCGAGACTGGACGCCGCCAATCGTGAAGACCGTCGCCACCACCGGGGAGGGTATAGACGAGCTTGTGGACGCGATAATCCGGCATGGAAAATACGTGGAGGAGGAAAAGCGTGAGCGGGGGCGGATGGAGGTTGAGGCCCAGCTCATAGACGCGATTAGGCGCGAGCTGACGTCGTATGCCCTCCGCCTCATCATAAACAGCCCCGAATACAAAGACATACTGAGTAGAGTGCAGAAGGGCGAACTAACGCCTGAGGAGGCCGCCGCCACCCTAGTGAAGGACAAGCTGAAGGAAACCCTGCGGAGGCAGAGCCATGCCTAAGCTCGACGAGGGTCTCATACAGGTCTACACGGGCCCCGGGAAGGGGAAGACCACGGCGGCCCTCGGGCAGGCGTTGAGGGCGGCTGGCAGGGGCTTAAAGGTCTACATCATACAGTTCATTAAGGGGGGCTTCGACTACGGCGAACTATACATTATAGACAGGATACCCAACGTAACCCTCAGGGCGTTTGGGAGGGGGCGCTTCATCACGGGTGGAAAACCAGCAAAGGAGGATGTAGAGCAGGCTGTGGAAGCCCTAAAGCTGGCTAAGGAGGTCGTGAAGAGCGGGGAGTACGACATTGTAATCCTAGACGAGGTTAATGTCGCCCTCTACTACAAGCTCATACCCCTAGAGGAAGTTCTAAAATTAATGGATGAGAAGCCCAAGCACGTGGAGCTGGTGCTAACCGGGAGGAAAGCCCCAAGGGAAGTGATTGAAAAGGCTGACCTAGTCACGGAGATGGTTGAGATAAAGCACCCATACCAGAAGGGGAAGCCCCCACGCCTAGGGATAGAATATTAGCGTATGAGCCTCTT
>CAZKUI010000025.1:2074-9586 GCA_964555905.1 uncultured Candidatus Bathyarchaeia archaeon
ACCAGAAGGGGAAGCCCCCACGCCTAGGGATAGAATATTAGCGTATGAGCCTCTTCGCCTCATCCGTCAAAGGGTACGAGCGCCTTCACCTCCAAATCGAGGTCTCCCAGCCTCTTTAACGCCCATCCTTCCCTCGTCACCTTATTAACTACAGCCCATAGACGCTCAACCCCCACACTTCCTTATTCTTTAAGGCTGCACGCCTTTCCGGTTAGATTAAATTGGCTGGAGATTCCCAAGAGTTTTTGGTGCCTTAGGGTTGGTGGTTACGGGTAAGGTGTTCCGGCTCGTTGAGCCCCTACCCCTAGAGGAAATCGCCGCCCGGCTGGAGGGCTACCGGGTTGAGAGGGTCTACGAGGAGGATGAGCGGAAGTTCACCCTGATAACCGAGGTGGTGGACTTAGCGGCTGGGGAGGCCATGGTCTCAGGCGTCTACGCGGAGGACTACGTGATGCACGTATTCCACAGGGGGGAGGTTTATCCGGTTCCAAAGACGCTGAGCGCCCCATTCGGCTTCATGGAGCATGAGGAACGCGTATTCCTAACGGTGTTGGAGAAGAAGCACCGGGCCAACCGCATAGCCAAGAGGCTCGGCTTGGTCCTCTACGGGGAGAAGGGGCGAATCTCAGGGGTTAGGATACCCCCGGAACGCCTAGCCGAATTCCACACAAGAAACCCAAGGGACTCCAAGGTGATATACTTCGACAATCTAGACGTCGCGAACGTCACCAAAGTTGCCATATACGGGCCGGACCTCATAGAGACGGAGCTTTTCAAGGAGTACCAGCGTAGGGGCGACCTATGGTATATAGTGGCTAGGTCGGAGAAGTACGGCTACGTGGTGGGCATCACGAGAGACGGGTGCGTGGTCGTGTTCAACACGAACGACAAGAACCGATACTTGGAGTACGTGAGGAGCGAGGTCCTACCCATGGCGCTATAAAAGAGGGGCGGCCTTGAACGTAGACGGGAACGAGAGGAACCTCATCGGATGCTGCGGCATATACTGCGGGGCGTGCTTCGCTTACCGTGGGGATTTGAGCCGCAAGGCGGCGGAACTAAGGGAGCTGCTGAAGAGGGAGAAGTTCAATAAGATCGCAACAGCCTTCGAGTGGATTGGAAGTTACCGGGATTTCAGCAGGTGGCTCTCTTGGCTTGTGAGGCTTAAGTGTGGAGGGTGCCAAACTGGAGGTGGAAACCCCTTCTGCGCGATAAGGAAGTGCTGCAGAAGCAGGGGGTACACATCTTGCGCCGACTGCCCAGAGATGCCCTGCAAAAAACTCGATTGGATTACGAGGAGGTACAAGAAGTGGAACCTGAGAAACCTAGAGAAGATTAGGGAGGTCGGCTATGAGACCTGGCTGAGCGAGATGCGTAAAAGGGTGGAGGAGGGATTCGTCACAGGGGATGTTATTGCTGCCATAAGGCGTGAAGGGAAGCGCTCAAAATAAGCCTTTCTCCATCAACCAGCGGAAGTAACTGATTATGCCCTCGACAGCCCTACTGACCATCCCGCTGATGATGGGGTGGTCGGAGAGCTCCTCCACAACCCTCCTGTATTGCGGAACCTCGTCGAGAACGGCCTTCATTATCTCCGCGTCTCCTTTTCCCTCCCTTACCATGCTTCCGATTATCTCCCCTAACTTCGTTAGTTGCCGGCGGTACTCCTCCAACATGCGGAGCGCCTCTCCGTGTGGCCCGAAGTGCGTGTAGTATATGCGCTCCGGCTTCAGCTCCATCATCTTACCGAGGGAGCGCAACGCCTTCTCTAGGTTGAATGGCGGCGGCGCCGTGGGAACCAGCGCGTCCAACTCGGGTATGTATACGCCAGCCGAGTCCCCGGTGAATACGCCCCTCGTCCCCTCGTCCAAAATGCTCATGTGGTGGGTGGCGTGACCCGGCGTCTCCACGACGGTCAACTTCACGCCGCCCCCGAGGTCTATGGTCATGCCATCCTCCGCCTGCAGTATCCTACCCGGGGGAACGGGCTTCACCCCTCCATACAAGTCAAGTATTGGACCCATCACCTTCCTTGCGCTCTCAAGCAGCTTCCTCGGGTCCGCCATGTGCGGCGCTCCCCGGGGATGAACCAGCAGCTTGGCGTTTGGTAGCCTCTCAATTAGGTGGCCTGATGCCCCAGCGTGGTCTAGGTGTATATGCGTGACCACCAAGTATTTTACATCCGCTCTGTTCACCCCCACCTCCCCGAGGGCGGCCAGCAACCCCTCGGCGGATGCAGATGGCCCCGTCTCCACGATGGCTACGTCCTCGCCTACCACGATGTAGGATGATATGAACCCACTTACGCCAGCAAACGTCAGGTCCACCATGTATATGTGCCCGTCTACCCTCTCAACCAACCCTTTCCATCCCCCAACTCATTAACAAGACTTCTGGGTAGGATGCCTATAATACCATTTGGTGGTTTATGTTCTCCGATGGTGAAACGGGGCTGAAAAGGGTTTAAGTGGGACACCACCCACTTACCGAGTTGGCGAGGGGATGCTGATTCGGGAGGTAATCCTCGAGAACTTCATGAGCTACAAGTACGCCCGCATACCGCTGAAGCCCGGAGTGAACGTCATCTGTGGGCCGAATGGAGCCGGGAAATCCAGCATACTGCTGGGTATATCGGTGGCCATGGGGCAATCATACACCGAGCGCTCAAAGAAGCTAAGCGACCTAATACGGTGGGGCGAGGATGCAGCTAGAGTAACCATAATCTTGGATAACTCGAAGAGGAATGGACGTAGACCCATACCGAGGGTGGGTAAGGACTACATCACCCTAACCCGGGTTATACGCGATGATGGCCGCTACTGGTTTGAGGTGGAGGGCAGGGCGTCTACGAAGGCTGAGGTTAGGAGGCTCCTCGCGCGGTTCGGGGTGAACCCGGAGAACATGCTCATCATCATGCATCAGGGCATGGTGGAGCGTTTCTCAGCCCTCAGCCCCCAAAAACGCCTACAAATGGTGGAGGAGGCCGTGGGGCTCCAGGAATACAGAAAGCGCATCCTATCCGCCCAAAGGAAGCTAAGCAGGGTCTTGAGCGAGGAGGAATCCGTGAAGAAACTCCTAGAGGACGCCAAGCAGACACTAGACTACTGGAGGGAACAGTACGAGAAGCTCATGGAGAAGAGGCAGCTAGCCATGAAGAGGAGGCACCTGGAGGCGGAGCTGGCGTGGGCGCTGATAGCCCGAAGGGAGGAGGAGGCGTCCCGGCTGAGGAGGCTGGCGGAGGCCAGAATGAGGGAAGCCGAGGAACTCAAGGCGGAAATCTCCGCCGCAGAATCAAGGCTTAAAATGCTGAACCAGCGGCTGAGCGAGCTCAGGAGCGAATGGATGAACATCATAGAGGAAATGCTAAAACTCGAGTATCAGCGTGGGCGATACGAACTAATCATAACATCCGTAGAACACACCGGAAACTCGCATAAAGAGAGGGGGGTAAGCGATTTAGAGAGCACCCTCAGAAGCATCATCTCAAAGGCGGCATCCCCTGAAACGCTGAAAGCGGCGATTAGCGGCTTCAAATCGGAGCTGAAGAACGTCAGGAATAAAATCAGAAGAGTTCGGGAGGAGATGGAGAAGGTAGACTCGGAGATAGCCGCCGTGCAGGAGAACATCGGGGAGCTAAAGGCTGAAAGCGCCATCCTACGGTATAGGGAGGGGGAAGCCCGTAGGAACGCTGAAAGACTGCTTAAGGAACTTGGGGAGTTGGAGCGGAAGCTGGAGCGGGCGCGGGAGGAGGCTAGGGCTAAGGGCCCGAGGATACCAGCCACCAGAAGCCCGGAGCAGGTGCTTGAGGAGCTACGCCTCACGGATGTTTACCTAAGGGCCCTAGCTGGGGTTTCAGAGGATGTGGAGGAGATGTACAGGAGGTATGCCAAGCAGTATGAGGAGTTGGAGGAAAAGGCGAGGAAAGTGGAAGAGAACCGAAGGGAGGTCATGGAGGAGGTGCGTAAGAGGATGAGCGTCTGGAGGTCGCTGATGAGCCAGCTGCTTGACGACGTAGACGCAAGATATCAAGCCATCATCTCAAGGCTCCAAGCCACCGGGCATGTGAAGCTGATAAACCCAGATGACATAGAAGAGGCTGGTCTAGAGGTCTACGTTGGATTTAAGGGAGCGGAGCCCGTCCCCCTAAACGCATACACACAGAGCGGTGGAGAACGCAGCGCCGCCACGATAGCGCTCCTGCTGGCGCTACAACAACATGTAAAATCCCCATTTAGGGCGGTAGACGAATACGACGTGCATTTAGACCCACTAAACCGCCAGATAATCGCCAATCAAATAGTCTCCTCGGTGAAGGACTCGAACACCCAGTATCTCGTCATCACCCCAAGCCGCATCGCCTTCCCAGAAGAGGGAGTACACATAATCACGGTTCAAAGCGTGGGCGGAGAATCCATCATAAAGATAGAGAAAGCCGACAATAAAAATTAGGGGGACTATAGCCCTATATCTTCTCCCCGGTTCTAAACTTCGTACCGCACTTCGGGCAGGAGTACAGACTGATGCGAATTTCAGGCCCGGACCTTTTCCTCGGCTTCATAGTCCACGTCTTCTGCGGCTTACGAACCTCCGTTCCACATTTGGGGCACTTAGCCAACAGTTACACCCCCTAGAATTATGAGTACATCATGACTTAATTAACTTTACGCATTTACTGCATGGAAAATTGCACATAAAAAATCCAATTATATGCGATTAAATCGAAAAAAGAGGGCAAATCAAAAATTTTACTGGATTAGGGCGTGTATTTATGGAAATTTAATTATATGCACCTAAAAAATGGGGTTTTATTGAATGAAAACAGCACCATCCGTATCACGCAAATTGTTCCAACAAATATATGGCATTTCCCCCATTCTTAAGCAGATAAAGAGCGGAAGATTCACATAGAACATCCGCCATAAAAATAATAGTGATAAGTGATGCGGATTAAGAGGGATGTGCAGGCGGTAATATTCGATGATAAAGGTGGCTCTCCCCGATTCCTGTTAATATGCAAGAGGGATGCCGCCTCCGAGAGGTGCGATTGGAGGCTGGTTAAAGGCGGGGTGGAGGATGGAGAATCGGAGGCTGAGGCGCTCCTCCGAGAGATAGCCGAGGAAACCGGGCTTAAGAGGGTGCAAATCGTTGAAAAAATCAGCAATTATGAGTTCTCCTTTAGGGGGGTGAAACACCTAGTCTCATCCTACCTAGTTAGAGCAGATTCTAGGGAGGAAATACGCATATCACACGAGAAGGAACGTAGACCCATCACGGGTTATATGTGGGCTGACTACAAAACAGCCGTGAGGTCTCTCCGATGGAGAGAGGAGAAAAGGTCGCTAAGACTTGGAATAGCGAGGATTAAGGGAAGTCTGAGAACTTTTTGAACCCCTATATGGGGCGTCAAGGAGATTAACGATTTCCCTCGCCCTTTTCTTCCCAAACCCCTTAATCTTTGTGAGCCGCGCCTCCGAGGCTGTGAAAACTCCCCTAACACTCCCGAAGGTTTGGAGCAGCCTATCAGCCAATTTAGGGCCTACGCCAGGGAGCCCCTGAACTACGAACCTCTGGCGGTACGCCAAGCTGTATAGTTTTGGTTTGTAACGGGCCTCCACCTCCTCACCAGCCTCCTCCTGCAACCTCTTAGCCAAGCTCAGGAGGAAGTGCGCTGTCTGCGATTCATTAAGCGTAAAGACGGTTGGCACCCCAAATTCCGCCACCAACTTGGCAAGGGCGCCCCAAAAGACCTTAGGATTCGCGATGTACGAGAGCTCCCTCCCAGTATCCCCCTCCACTAGGATGCAACACCTCGAGTACGCCTGAAGGAGCCTCTCCACCTGCTCAAACAGCCTCTTTTTGTAGATGGATTGGAGGAAGTCCCTGAGGGTCTTCCTTTCCACGCAGAAGTCCTCCCCAACCACGTAATCTCCCGGGGTGATGAGTTTCTCCTCCACATCCGCCCCGAGCCTTCTCAACTCCTGAATCACCAACCCGCTCTCTCTAGTATCCGCTATAATTTTCACCAACTCGCCTCTCCACACGCAATTAGGGATGTAGACATGCATGAAGCTTTCGTCGGGCAAATTTAAAACGGCAACCGACCTATGTGTTTTAAGGTGGTTAGGGTTGGCCATACTCAGAAGCGAGGATGTGGAGTTTGAGGGTGTACTCAACGCCGCTAAGCTTATGGCGGTGAGCGCCAGAACGGCGCCGAAGGCGAGGGGGATGGACGCCATCTCCACCCTCATCCTCACCGGGGATGAAAAGGACAGAATCGCGGATGAGATGGAAAAAATCTACGAGGAGAGGAAATCCTACATATTCAAGCGAGACGCTGAAAACCTCCGTAAATCCCCCGTGGTCTTGCTGATTGGGGTGAGGGGAAGGGAACCCAAGGGACTGGACTGCGGGGCCTGCGGCTTCTCCTGCGACGAGCTGCGCAGAATGGAGAAAAAGCTTAGATTCACATTCCCGGGGCCAAACTGCATCAAGTATGTCCTAGACCTAGGAATCGCAATCGGCTCCGCGGTGAAGACGGCGAGCCTCCTAAACGTAGACAACCGCGTCATGTATACCATAGGAGCGGCGGCTAAGAGGCTGAATCTTATGGATGCCGACATCATAATAGGCATACCACTATCAGCAACTGGGAAGAGCATATACTTCGACAGACCTAGACCAGCAAAGGCGGGGTGAAATCATAAAGCCCGTAGGGTGACTCTGCTCGGCCTTTCCTTCCCTATTTTGTTTTTATATGGGTGTGCGGATTAGTTGTGGGGTGCGTCCGGGTGCTGAGTCTACCTCGAACTTGGGTGAAGGCGCCGCCGCTGAGGGGTGCATCCATCCTCGTGGCGGCTACCTGCGTTGAGACCCTATACCCGGAGGTGTTTAGGGAGTTCTCCCGGGGTCGGGTGGCGCTCATCACCTGCCCGGAGGATGAAAACCCAACTCAGGTGATGGGGAAGCTCGCCTCGATGTGCAGGTGCTCAAAGCCGAGGGAGATAGTTGCGGTATCCATAGAGGGCTCCCCCCACTGCCTCCTCATACACGCCGCCATAAACGAGGCGCTGTTCGTCCTAGGAGAAAAAATCCCCACAAAGCACTACGTAGTCCTAGAAGGGAAGCCGATAAGGATAGAGCCGGAAACCGTCAGAGTTGCAAGATACCTACACCTAGTCAACCAACTCATAAAAGAAAAGCCGGAAATCCTAGAAAAGCTAAGAGAATACAGCCTAGAACACAAATGGGCTACATCCACTTAATTTACGCGAGATTTCCACTTCATTCTACGTGAACTCCCAATCCTCTCAAACCATTTAATATATCTTCTATTGCTCATTTGTGTTCTAGGCTGTATTCTCGTCTGTGGCTTTGAAGTGTTTTCCGTAGAGTTTTAAGGCGCAGAATTTTCCGCACATGCTGCATGGTTCGCTTGTCTTCGTTCTTCCTAGGATGAGCTTCGCCGTTTCTGGGTCTATGGCGAGTTTTAGTTGCGCTTCCCAGTCCAGTTTC
>CAZKUI010000025.1:9686-13659 GCA_964555905.1 uncultured Candidatus Bathyarchaeia archaeon
CTTCGCCGTTTCTGGGTCTATGGCGAGTTTTAGTTGCGCTTCCCAGTCCAGTTTCGCCCGGTTTACGTTCATTTCTTCGTCCCATTTTAGGGCTTTTTCCCCTAGGCGGGCTATGTCTGCGGCGTGGGCGGCTATTCTTGCGGCTATGACCCCGCGTTTCACCTCGTCTACGAGGGGGAGGCCGAGGTGTTCCGCTGGGGTTACGTAGCATAGGAAGTCCGCCCCGTGCATCCCGGCGATGGCGCCGCCTATGGCGGAGACTATGTGGTCGTACCCCGGGGCTATGTCGGTGACCACCGGGCCTAGGACGTAGAATGGCGCCCCATCGCAGATGAGCTTCTCAAGCTTTACGTTCGCCTCTATGTGGTGTATTGGGAGGTGGCCGGGGCCCTCAACCATGGTTTGGACGCCCGCCTCCCTCGCCCTCTTCACTAGGGTTCCTATGGTGAGTAGCTCCTGTATTTGGGGCCAGTCGGTGGAGTCTAGGATGCATCCGGGTCTCAGCCCGTCTCCTAGGCTTAGGGTTACGTCGTACTCCCGGGCGATTTCCAGCAGGTAGTCGTAGTTCGCGTATAGGGGGTTCTCCTCCCCGTGGTGTAGAATCCAGAGGGCGTGGAAGGTTCCCCCACGGCTCACCATCCCCATGAATCTGGGTCTCTCCTTCAGGTGCTCCACGATGCTCCGTGTTACGCCGCAGTGCACGGTGATGAAGTCTACACCATCCTTGGCGTGCTTTTCAATGACGTTGAATATGCTATCCTCGGTCATGTCTACGATGGAGCCCATCCTTTCAGCCGCCTCAATCGCCGCCTGATATACGGGGACGGTTCCAATTGGCACGTTCACCTCCTTCAGTATCCGTCTACGTATAGCGTCTAGGTCGCCAGCGGTGCTGAGGTCCATGACGGTGTCAGCCCCATACTTTACCGCTACCCGAGCTTTCTCCACCTCTAGGTCTGGGTCGCAGAGTTCAGATGAGGTACCAACGTTAGCGTTCACTTTGATTCTTAGACCCTCCCCAATGCCTATTGGATGCACGTTCTCCCTCCTTACGTTGCGGGTGATCACGACCCTTCCAGACGCTACGGAACCTCGTAGACGCTCTACTGAGACGCCCTCCTCCCGCGCTACCACCCGCATCTCCTCGGTGACCACGCCTCTCCTAGCCATCTCCATCTGAGTGACCATGCCGAATCACCCAATTATGACGGCGTGAACATGTTAAATATTGCGGTTCAACCGCGCACGCCGAGGGAACCCGCCCACGCCAAGAGAACTCCACGCTAATGTAGACCCTCGGCGAAATCTTTAAATCCGAGTGTATACTGAGAGATATTCGGTTTACATGAGGAGGTATAGCTTAATGGAAAAAGGAAACCTCAGCGGAACCGTATTGCTGAGGCTAGATACTTATGGGGGGTGAAAGTTGGTTAGCATATCAAATGTTTATGGGCAGAAACGCCGAGGCAGAATTGAACTCATCGCCTCAATTCTAGATATAGCAAGAGAAGGCGCAAGCAAAACAAGGTTGGTTTATAAGGCAAACCTAAACTTCAACGTCTTAAATAAATATTTAAACTTCCTCCTAAAGAACGGACTCATCACAAAGATTGATGTAAATACCCACCAAGTTTATAAAACAACGGAAAAAGGTAGGGAGTTTCTCATTAGATACAAACAGCTCAGTGAAATACTTGAAGGGTCACTGAAGTAATTCTGTTAGGGCAGCAGCCGTTCAGCGTCTTCGTCTATCCTCACCATCGTTCTATCTCTGTCTAGTTTCACGAATCCGTACGTGGATAGGAAGGATGCTATGTCCCTCACCTCTCCCTCCTCTAGTTGGAGCTTATCGCTGATCTCTAGTATGGAATGCCACTTCCCATCAAGGAGCACCTCGATAAATTCGTCGAGAACGACAGCCGCCACCCCCCTGCGGGTATTGAGTATAAGTGTTGGGCGGCGGATTCTTAAGAGATAGGAAACATAGTTTCTGAACAAGGGTTCTGACCAAAGTTTCATAAGATATAAAAGAATTAGGGTTTAGAATGTCCGTTTCGGGAATTTATATAATATAGTTTATACGTATTTGGAGGTAGGATGTGAGATGTCAGCATCTATATCAAAACGTAGAAGCCCCCTTCAGATAGTGGTTGATATTTTGTCTGTAGCCCGGGAAGGGGCAAAAATAACCCAAATAGTTTATAAAGCAAACCTAAACTTCAAGAGGGCCACTAACTATTTGGAGGTATTAATGAAGAAGGGTCTCATCTCCGCGGTGCAGAATCCCCCGGGTTCCGGGAAGCTTATTTATCGAACAACGGAGAAGGGGAGGCAGTTCCTAATGCAGTTCAAGCAGCTGGAGCGGATGCTAACCGCTGAGGTGAGTGTGGGGGAGGGCGCCCCTCTGAGGAGGCGGTTTTAAGCACCTTCAGCATCCTTTATTTTTTGGTGCTCTCGGGTTGAGGGTGTACAGGGAGTCTTTTACCATATCCACTAAGGGAGAAGGAGATATGGTGAACGTAACCGACATGGTGGAGGGTGTAGTTGCGAGGTCTGGGGTGAAGAACGGCTTAGCCCACGTGTTCGCCCCCCACGCCACGGGCGTCATCGTCCTCACGGAATACGAGCCGGGGCTGCTGGGCGACATCCGGGAGCTGTTGGATAGGCTCATCCCGCGGGGTGCTGGTTACCGCCACCCAGTTAACGCCCACAGCCACCTCCGCTCCATGTTCCTCTGCCCAGATAGAACAATACCGATTGTAGACGGGAGGCTCGCCCTTGGAACGTGGCAGTCCATCGTCTACATCGAGGTAGACACGCATGGAAGGAGGAGAACCATCATGGTTCACGTGCTCGGGGAATAGGCGCCCCAGCGGGTTCACAGAAACCCCTCCAAACACGCAGTGAAGCGGAACGTCTAGAGCACCCTCCGCGTTGAAAAAGCTTAGATGGAGCCGTGGGGCCACTTTAGTGGTACACCAACCGGAAGGGGAAGCAGAGTTGGTGGAGGAGGAGAGGCCTACCTTTGACGAGTACTTCATGCGCATCTGCCACGTGGTGAAGACTAGGTCTACGTGCCTGAGGAGGAAGGTTGGCGCCATCCTCGTGAAGGACAGGCGCATACTCGCAACCGGATACAACGGAGCCCCGAAGGGCCTACCACACTGCTCGGTGACGGGGTGCTTAAGGGAGAAGCTGAAGGTTCCACCTGGAGAGAGGCACGAACTCTGCAGGGGCCTCCACGCCGAGCAGAACGCACTCCTACAGGCAGCCGTCTTCGGGGTCAGCACACGCGGCGCCACGCTCTACTGCACCACGTTCCCATGCGTGATCTGCGCAAAGATGCTGATTAACGCGGAGATTAAGGAGGTTGTCTACGACGACGAGTACGAGGACCCCCTGTCTAAGGAGTTGCTTGAGCAGGCTGGGATTAAGGTTCGCAGGGTTCACGTGGATGTGGGCGCGCAGGCTGGGGGTTAAGAGGGGTGCCCCGCCGTGAGGCTAGTAGACGCACACTGCCACCTCCACGACGCAGAATTCGACGCGGACAGGGAAAGCGTGGTTAGGAGGGCGCGCGGGGCGGGCGTAGTAGCCGTCGTCACCTCCAGCTTAGGCTACGTAGACGCCCTGAAAGCCCTGCAAGTAGCCCGGAAATACCGGGGATACGTGCACGTGTGCATCGGATTAGACCCAGCAAACCTAAACTTAGACGAGGCGGGGAAAGTTCAAGAGCTTATCCTGCGGCATAAGGATGACATAGTGGGTGTTGGGGAGGTCGGCCTCGACTACTACCGGGTTGGGGATGGGAAGCTTAGGGATGTGCAGAGGCGCCTTTTTCGCCAGTGGATCGAGTTTGCTGAGGAGTTAAGCCTACCCTTGGTGGTTCATTCGAGGAGTGCTGGGAAGTACGCCGTTCAGATGCTCTTGGAGGGTGGGTACCACCGGGTTCTCATGCACGCCTACGATGGGAGGG
>CAZKUI010000026.1:0-13564 GCA_964555905.1 uncultured Candidatus Bathyarchaeia archaeon
CGTCTACGGATTCTCCATGTCCATCGGCCCGGACGGAAGGCCGGTCATCAGGGAGTTCGGGAACGTTCAGCCGGGCAGGCTCCCCATGATCAGGGAGGAGCGTGAACCCCTCGTGGACGTGATGGAGGAAAAGGACGAGGTCGTGGTGGTCGCCGAGCTACCGGGCGTGGAGAAGGAGGACATAAACCTAAACGCAACCGAGGACACGCTAACGATCTCCGTGGACACGCCGCAGAGGAAATACTATAAGGAGCTGAGGCTACCAACCGAGGTAAACCCCAAATCGGCAAAAGCACAATACAAGAACGGAGTCCTAGAAGTCAGACTTAAAAAGGTGGGGAAGGCCCCAAAGGGGGAGCGCATAACCATCGAGTAACGGCGGGAGCACTCTCCCGGGAAACCCACTAAAGGCGAGCGGGAATAGAGATGCCGCACAAACTCAGAAAGATAAGGAAGCTCCGCGGCTCAAGGACATGCGGCTACGGCCGAGTAGGCCAACACAGGGGTAGCGGAACAAAGGGGAGGCGCAAGGCAGGCAGGCACAAACACCTCTGGACATACGTCATAAAATACGAGCCAGACTACTTCGGAAAACGAGGCTTCAAATCGGTAAAGAGGAAGCTCATGGGAGAACCACGCACAATAAACGTCGGAGAACTCGAAGACCTAGCCAAACGCCTAGCCGCCGAAGGAAAGCTGGAAGAACGCGAAGGCATGCCACACCTAGACCTCAAATCCCTAGGAATACAGAAGCTCCTCGGAATGGGAAGCATAAGCCAACCCCTCCTCATCACCGTCCCCTCCTACTCCCAAACAGCCCGAAGGAAGATAGAGGAAGCCGGGGGCCGCATAATAGAAGCCAGCTAAAGGAACGCCATAACTTTTATACCTACGAGCTAACTTTATCCCCTGAAAATGGCCGGTCGATTCCTCAGGGCCTTTAAGCCCATAGCCGGTTACATGCCGGAAATCGCACCCCCAGACAGGAGAGTGGGCTTCGGGGAGAAGATCTTCTGGACGGCGTTCGCCCTAATCGCCTACCTCGTCATGTCCGAAATCCCGCTGTACAGCGTCGGCATCGGCGGGAGGGACCCGCTCCTATACATGCGCGTGATCTTCGCATCCACTAGGGGATCGCTCATGGAGCTCGGCATCGGCCCCATCGTCACCGCGGGAATCATACTCCAACTGCTGGCGGCATCCCAGATAATCGAGTGCGACTTCACCAACCCGGAGGATAGGGGCCTATTCACCGCAGCCACCAAGTTCTTCTCCATACTCCTCACAGCCGTCAACGCCCTCACCTACATCGTAGGCGGGGTCTACGGGAAGCTCGACTTCACGGCGGCTGCCGTGGTCTTCGCCGAGTTGATAGCAGCCGGAATAATCATCATGCTCCTAGACGAGCTAGTCCAGAAGGGGTGGGGCATCGGGAGTGGGGTGAGCCTGTTCATCCTAGCCGGGGTTGCTAAGAGCATCTGGTGGCAGAGCTTCGCCCCAGCCGTCGTAGGCGACAGGAAGTACTACGGGGCGGTGCCAGCGACCATCCAATCCATCATGGCGGGGGACTGGAAGAGCCTACTAATGAGGGAGGGGGGCTACCCAACCCTAGCCGGTCTAATCACCACAATCGCGGTCTTCCTAGTCATCATATACATGGAGGGAATCCGAGTTGAAATCCCAATATCCTACGCGAGGTACCGCGGGTTCAGGAGCAGATACCCCATAAAGCTCCTGTACGTCTCCAACCTACCAGTCATATTCGCATCCGCCCTCTTCGCCAACATATACTTCATATCACAGCTCGTATGGAGCAACTTCAACAAAAACAACAGAAACTTCTGGCTGAACCTCCTAGGAACGTACAAGGTAGAGGAGTGGGGCGTTAGACCCATCGGGGGCCTCGTGTACTATGTAACGTCACCCAACGGCCTAACGGGGGTGGTAGAGGACCCTGTGAGGGCTATAGCGTACCTCATCCTCATGGTTGCCTCGTGCGCGATGTTCTCAGCCATCTGGCTGGAGGTGGGCGGCATGGACCCCAGAACGGTGGCCAAGCAGCTGGTGGACGCGGGCCTCCAGATACCCGGATTCAGGCGGTCGTACAAGCCGATGGAGGCCCTGCTAAGTAGGTACATACCCACCGTAGCCATCTTAGGCGGGGTGTTAGTGGGGTTGCTAGCCGCCATCTCCAACTTCCTAGGGGCGTTCGGGACGGGCACAGGCATACTACTAAGCGTGGGCATACTCAACCAATACTACCAGGCGCTCATGCAGGAGCGCATCAGCGAGATGTACCCAGGCCTGCGGAAGCTTCTAGGTCGGTAAACCCGAAGCCTTTTAACTTTGGTGTCGCGTAATGAAGCCCTGAGGGCGGTGACGATGGCTCAGGGGAAGGTCTTGATAGTGACCGGCATCCCCGGAACCGGGAAGACCACCGTGTGCAGGGAAGCGCAGAGGATAGCTGAGGAGAGGGGTATAAGACTTAGGGTTGTGAACTTCGGGGATGTGATGATGAAGCTCCAAGAGGAGGCGGGTGGAGGGGTTGAGGATAGGGATAAGCTGAGGAAATCAAGCTTGGATTTCCAGAAGAAACTTCAGGCTGAGGCGGCTAGGCGCATCGCTGGGATGATCGGGGAAACCGAGGGGCACTTCATCGTAGACACCCACATGTCCATAAAGACGAGGAGCGGCTACCTAGCAGGCCTCCCAAGCCACGTCCTCCAAATCCTCAAGCCGGACCTCCTAATCTTGGTGGAGGCGGATCCGGGTGAGATTTTGAGGCGCAGGCTTGGGGACGCCACTAGGGAGCGGGACGTGGAGGAGCAGGAGAGGGGTGTAGCGGAGGAACTGCGGTTCTCACGCCTGATGGCGGCCGCCTGCGCCGTCTTAGCTGGCGCCGCCGTGAAGATCGTGGAGAACCCCCCGGGTGAGCCGGAGAAGGCGGCTGAGGAGATAGTTAAGCTTCTGGAGGGATGAGTTGTGTGGTGGGTTTCTACATTTCCATGGAACACCATATCGGTGCTCCTCATAGCCCTCATCATATCATTAGTCGTCTCCGTGCTGAACAAGAGGTTCGTGGACACGGAGAAGGTCGTGGCGTGGACCGAGGAGATAAAGAAGTGGCAGGAGGAATACCGCAAAGCCACCGAAAGAGGGGACAAAAAGGCGCTTGCCAAGCTAAAGAGGAAGGAGAAGTGGATTAAGGAGATAAGCAGCTCGATCTTCTACCAGCAGATCAAGATGCTCCTCATATCATTTGCGGTTGTGGTCGCACCCCTATTCCTCCTTAGGGGATTTTACGGGCGTACCCCGATGGTTACGCTTCCGATGCCGTTCCCCGCGTTGGATAGGCACTGGAGGTTAATATTTATCAGGAAGTTGGATTTCTACGGGTGGTGGTTCCTCTGCTCCCTAGCCTTCGGCGTGATTACGACCCGCGCGTTTAGGAGGCGGTGATAGGTGCCTAGGCCGAAGCTGAGGACGAGGAGCCGTAAGAGGGTTAACGTCCGGCTTCCCGGTGGGAGGACCACGACCCACTATAAGAGGGAGAAGCCGAATCCCGCTAGGTGCGCTAGGTGCCACGGGAAGCTGGCGGGCGTCCCAAGGCTCAACCCCGCAGAGATTCGGAAGCTCCCCGCCAGCCAACGTAGACCCGAGCGCATATACGGAGGCTACCTCTGCCCGAGGTGCCTACGGGAAACGCTGAAGGAGGCCACTAGGATTGCCACCCCGGGAGCCGCGTAAACTCGTCGTCCTCATATCCGGGATGACCGGGACTGGGAAGAGCACCCTGGCCAGGAGGCTCGCTGAGCATTACGGTCTACGCTACTTCTCGGGTGGGGACGCCCTGAAGGAGATTGCCGTGCGCGTGGGTTATAGGCCTGGGGGTCCGGGGTGGTGGGAGACCTCTGAGGGGTTGCGGTTTATGAAGCAGAGGCGTGGAGACCCGAGGTTTGATAGGGAGGTGGATGAGTGGCTCGTGGAGAGGGCTATGGAGGGGAACGCCGTCATAGACAGCTGGACCCTCCCATGGCTCTACGACGGGGGCTTCAAGATATGGCTCTCGGCACCGGAGGACGTCAGGGCGAGGAGGGTCTCAAAGAGGGATGGAATGAGCGTGGAGGAGGCCCTGCGCATCATAAGGGAGAAGGACGAGGAAACCAAGAGGATTTACAGGGAGATCTACGGATTCAAGCTCGGGGAGGACCTAACCCCATTCCACCTCATCGTAGACACCGAACACCTAAACCAAGAGGAGGTATTCCGGGTGGTGCGCGCCGTTCTAGACTCCTACATGAGGATGAAGTGAAAAACCACGCGATGCTACGGTTTTTAAGGGTATTGGGTAGTATTTAGTGGGGTGATTGGAGATGCCGGCGGCCATCGAGGTTGGTAGGGTGTGCGTGAAGCTGGCTGGGCGTGAGG
This sequence comes from uncultured Candidatus Bathyarchaeia archaeon, assembly GCA_964555905.1. Taxonomy (GTDB): domain Archaea; phylum Thermoproteota; class Bathyarchaeia; order EX4484-135; family B24-G1; genus CAZKUI01. The sequence goes on from CAZKUI010000026.1 coordinate 4,429, forward strand.
CTGGGCGTAAATGCGTCGTAGTCGCCATCATAGACAAGAACTTCGCCCTCATCACCGGGCCTAAGGAGCTGACCGGCGTTAGGCGTAGACGGGTGAACATAGACCACATAGAACCAACCGAGGCGAAGGTGAAAATTGCGAAGGGGGCGAGCGACGAGGACGTGCTGAAAGCCATCAAGGATGCTGGACTAGCCGAGTGGATGGCTGAGCCTGTGAAGCCGAAGCTTAAGCCCTTCTAAGGGGGGTGATGCGATAATCGTGGAGCCCCTGAAGCCCCCTTGGGAGGTGGAGCGCAGGCTGCTGGTGAAGGACGAGGGCGAAACGGACCCCAGATACGGATGCAAACCCGAGGATAGGACGCTGGAGGAGCACCTGAGGCTCGGCGTCATAAACCTAGACAAGCCGTCCGGACCGTCCAGCCACGAGGTGACGGCTTGGGTTAAGAGGATAGTCGGCGTTGAGGTCGCTGGTCATGGGGGGACCCTAGCTCCCAGCTTGGGAGGGGAAATCCCCGCGTGACCGGCGTCCTCCCGGTGGCGCTAAACGACGCCACGAAGGCGCTTCAAGCCCTACTGCTGGCTGGGAAGGAGTACGTTGGGGTCATGAAGCTCCATAGGGAGGTCCCGGAGGATAGGCTACTGGAGGTCATGAAGGAGTTTCAGGGGGTTATCTATCAGCGTCCGCCGATAAGGGCTTCCGTTAAGCGTCGGCTGAGAACGAGAAAGATCTACAGGCTTCAGCTCTTGGAGCTTGATGGGAAGTACGCCCTGTTCAGGGTTGCCTGCGAGGCTGGAACCTACATAAGGAAGCTCTGCGTTGACATCGGGGAGGCGCTCGGGTGCGGGGCGCACATGCAGGAACTCAGGAGGGTGAGGTCCGGACCCTTCACGGAGGACGAGAACCTCGTAACGCTCCAAGACCTCTCAGACGCCGTCTACGCGTGGAAGAACGAGGGGGATGAGGAGCCCCTGAGGCGCCTCGTATTCCCCATGGAGAAGGCACTATCGCTACTCCCACGCATAGTCATAAGGGACTCAGCCGTAGACGCCATCTGCCACGGAGCGCAGCTAGCCGCCCCGGGGGTCCTCATGTTGGACGACGGAATAAAAGCCGGAGATAAGGTGGTCATACTCACCCTAAAGGGGGAAGCCGTAGCGATCTCCACCGCCCTGGCGGAGTCAAGGGAGATTCTGGAAATGCGTAGGGGCTTCGTCGCAAAGACCGAGAGAGTCCTCATGAAACCCGGAACGTACCCAAAGATGTGGGGCTCCTAAGGGAATGAAGTATAGGTTGGCTCCATCCAGCAACAACCTTAGGGGCGGGAAATCCGCTTGAAATTTACAGGAAATGAGAGTTAGCAACGAACCAACAAATAAAATATACGAAATGCAATATCGTGAAAGAAATCATGCTGCCAGAAGGAACGGAACGTTTAAATATCTGTTTTTCAAAAAAGAAAACTAAAGGGAAGTTTTGAGAGTCGTATTGACGTCCGATCCGAGCCTTACATCCACATTTAGAGACATTCCGCTGTTAGATTTTATTCCGTGCGCACCTATCGAAAGATTACCAAAAATAATTTATAAATTATTAGATTCGCAACTTCCAGAGAAGAATGGAGAATTGTTATTTGCTCCATATGGTGTAAGAAAAATTGAAGCAGCACTTTTCAATAACGGATTTAAGAAAGACGAAGTTGTTGTAGCACATCCGAATAAAGTAGAACGGTTCATCGATGAACAAACAACTATTGTTGGGATAAATACGATGGACCCGTATGGTTTAGGGCCGGTAACGATAATGCTCACGGAAGGTGGAAAATTAACATCATATTCGGAGTATATGTTCACGTCCCTCGTGAAAAGATTGCATGATTATAGGGAAAGAAAAGGCTATAAATTTAAGATTGTTGTTGGAGGCCCGGCGGGATGGCAATTTAAGATAAAAAGGGATTTAACAGACGAATTGAAGATCGACCACGTTATATCTGGCGAATGTGAGCACGTTATTGCTGATATATTTAGAGAGATTGAATGTGGTTCAATGGATAAGTTCATAGATATAAAGAGCGCACCGAAGATCGATGAAATACCAACAATCGTCAATCCTTCGTATAAAGGGATGGTTGAGGTTATGAGGGGTTGCGGGAGGGGATGCAGATTTTGTTCCCCAAATTTGAGAAGAGCAAGGTTTTTCCCGATTGAAAAAATAGTCAAAGAGGTTTGCGTTAATGCGAGACACGGCATAAATAGGGCATGGTTGCATAGTGAAGACATTTTTAACTATATGATTGAAGATAGAAAGAATTTTTATCCGAATGAAGACGCTGTAATTTCGCTATTTGAAGAGGTTCTGAGCAAAGTTGATTATGCAAATCCGACTCATGGAACGGTTGCAGGGGCTCTTGCCGCACCGAAAATATTGAAGAAAATTTCCGAATTGAATCGCGCAAGTATGAATAGATGGATTGGTATACAGGTAGGTTTTGAAACAGCATCCCCAGAGTTAATAAAGAAAATAGCAAATAACAAAATGAAACCCTTCAGCGCTGAAGAATGGCCATGGGTTTTACTCAACGGAACCTACGCTTTTAACAAATTTTTCTGGTACCCCGTATATACGACGATAATAGGACTCCCCGGAGAAACGGACGAAGATGGAGTTGAAACCGCAAGGCTCATCGTAACCATGGAGAAAAAGTTAAAGGAAAAATTAGGAGAGAAAGCGCATTTTATAGTTATACCCCTTGCTTTTGTTCCCATGGCTAGCTTTAAGAATGAAAACTTCTTCAATGCCGAAGAGCACCTTACAGAAGGGCATATACTGCATCTCTACCACGCTTGGCGCCATGTATCATATGAAGTAAACTCCAGTTTGAAAAGAGTGGTAAGAAACAGCTTAACTTTCACTACGTTCTACCCTTTGATAAGATTAGGTTCGGAACTTATAGTTAGGGGTATAAGGAAGTGGGCTGCTAAAAGGGGGATAGATGTTGATAAGCCTTTAGACCCCATGGACTTGAAAATTTCTGAAATAGAATAACAAGAATCTCGTTTTGCGATTGATGGTGGACGTTTCTCGCCGTGCCTCTCTTAATGTAGGGCTTGGGTTTGGTTTAAATGAGGAACTTCTCGCTATTCTATTTGGTGTGCGGGGTTGGGGTTCGAGTTAGAGGAGTACTTTGGGACGGATATAGACGATGAAACCCTTGGGAGGATGGCTGACGCGGTTGTGCGTTGCATCAACGTGAAGAGGGGCGAGGCTGTCTGGATTCGTGCGGGTCTCCACTCTTGGAGGCTCGTGGAGCTTATAAGGCTTAAGCTATTCGCCCTCGGCGTGACCTCCACGGCCACCATGGTGAGCGACTGGTACATGGAGAAAGCGTACAAGGAGGTCCCGGAGGACTGCTTTAGGCTCACGCCGAAGGAGAAGCTGGCTCTCGCTAAGAGCGTAGACGCCTACATAGCGATAGAACACCCATGGGACCCAACGATAAAACACGGATTTCCGAGGAGTAAGCTCTCAGCCGCGGCGGATGGATTCCACCCAATTAGGGAGGTCATCATAAATGAGAGGAAATGGTGCTACGTCGGCTACCCCACCAAGCCGATGGCCCGGGCCTTCGGAATCTCCTACGAGGAGTTAAAGCGGATGATCGTGGGCGGCATGTTATACGACCCGGAGGAGCTTTATAGGAAGTGCTGGGCAATCGCTAGGATGCTGGAGGGCGCCGACACAGTCCACGTGACGGATGAGCTGGGCACGGACCTAACCCTCCGCATTAGGGGTAGACGGGTGAACATAAGCGACGGGTTCATCAGCGAGGAGGACCTGAAGAGGGGTGAAAACGGCGCAAACCTACCAACGGGGGAGGTGTTCATCGCACCAGAGGAGACTTGGGGGCAAGGAACCCTACACTGCCCCATAACCCGAGACAGGCAAACGAACAAGCTCATACGGGGCCTAAACCTCGTCTTCAGGGACGGACGCCTAGTCGTAGACGAGTGCACAGCGGATGAGGGCCTCGAAGACTTCAGGAAGACCTTGGAGAGCCACGTGGAAATTGACAGGAAGAGGTACGGGGAGGTGCGGACGCTGAACGTTGCGGAGCTCGGCATAGGCCTAAACGAGCGCATAAACCGGGCTATCGGCTACATACTGACGGACGAGAAAATCGGAGGCTCCATACACGTGGCGATAGGAGACAACAAATCCTACGGGGGAACCAGCAGGTCCAGCCTCCACTGGGACTTCGTCACCACCAATAGGGAGACCATAGAGGTTACATATGTAGACGGGAGTAGGAAAGTAATTATGGAGGACGGGAAGCCCGTACCGTGGGAGTGAGCGCACTTGCGCATCGCCGATTTCGTGGTTGGCCCCCTCTCCACCAACTGCTACCTAGTCTGGTGCGAGGAGACGCTGAAGGGGTTGGTCATAGACCCGGGCTTCACCACCGTAAAGGAGATGAAGACGTTCCTTAAGGAAGTCAGAAATTACGGGGTGGATATAGACATCATCGTGAACACGCACGGCCACCCAGACCACGTCTCGGGGAACGCCATACTGAGGGACGCCACCGGGGCGCCAGTGCTCATTCACAGGTTGGACGTCCCCCTACTAAGGAACGCCCCGAAAATCGCGCCCCTCTTCGGCCTAAGAATGAAGAGGTGCATGGCGGATGGGACGCTCAAGGAGGGGGATGTAATAAGATTCGGAAATGAGAAGCTGGAGGTCCTGCACACCCCGGGCCACACGCAGGGGAGCATATGCATCCTCGGCGAAGGCGTAATCTTCACCGGGGACACGCTGTTCTGCGGCTCCATCGGCCGGGTGGACTTCCCAGAGTCCTCGGAGAGCGACATGATGAGGAGCCTACGCAGGCTCATGGAACTCCCAGACGAGACGGCTGTCTACCCCGGCCATGGACCCTCCACCACCATAGGGGCGGAGAGGGCTACAAACCCATACGTCGCCATGGCCCTGGAGGGCGGCTGAGTTGGAGCCGCTGAAGGGCCTGAAGGTCGTAGACCTCACTAGGCTGCTCCCGGGGGCCTTCTGCACGCTCCTCCTGGCGGATATGGGGGCGGATGTAATCAAGGTGGAGGAGCCCACTAGAGGAGACTACATGAGGGAACTCCCACCAAAAATAGACGGAGAAAGCGCGCTGTTCCTAGCGGTGAACAGAAACAAGAAGAGCATAACCCTAAACCTGAAGGCGGAGAGGGGCAGGGAGGCGTTCCTAAGGCTGGCTAAAACGGCTGACGTGGTGGTAGAGGGATTCAGGCCCGGAGTGGCGAAGAGACTCGGAGTAGACTACGAAAGCGTGAGAAAGGTGAACGAAAGCGTCATATACTGCTCCATCACCGGGTACGGCCAGTCGGGACCCTACAGGGGCATGCCCGGGCACGACATAAACTACGCGGCTCTCGCTGGCGCGCTGAGCCTCACGGGGATGCGCGGCGGCCCACCGGTCATCCTTGGGGTGCAGGTGGCGGACTTGTCCGGGGCGCTGTTCGCCGCCCTCTCCATACTCGCCGCCCTCCACCACAGGGAGAAGACGGGGGAGGGTCAATACATCGACGTGTCCATGACGGACTGCGTCATCTCATTACTGAGCATGCTAATTGGGGCGTACTTCGCGGAGGGTAAGCCCCCGAAGCGTGGGGAGACGCTCCTCCTCGGCGGTCTACCGTGCTATAACGTCTACGAGACGGGGGATGGGGGCTACATCGCCGTCGGCGCCCCAGAGGAGCGCTTCTGGAGGAGGCTGTGCAGGGCGCTCAACCTCCCAAGGGAGTTTGAGGAGTGGCAGTACGCTGATGGGGATGCGAGGGAGAGGATATTCTCTGTGCTCAGGGAGAAATTCCTGACGAAGGGTAGGGATGAGTGGGTGGAGATTTTATGCAGGGCGGATGTCCCCTGCGCCCCCGTCTACACGCTCGACGAAGTGTTCGTAGACCCACACATAAAGGCGAGGGGTCTACTCGTGGAGGTGCCGCACCCGAGGGTCGGTAGGGTGAAGCAGGTGAGGTTCCCCGTGAATTTCTCCCTCACCCCGACATCCATAAGGTCTCCGCCACCGCTCCTCGGGCAACACACCGAGGAAATACTAAGCTCCTTAGGCTACACCAAGGAGGAAATCGAAGAGATGAGGAGAAACGGCGTTATTTAGCCGCGCTACTCCTTATCTTCTTCACTAGGTTCACGAATATCTTCATGTCGGATGCGTTTACCACCGGAATCTGCGTCCCCTTCTCTATTTCCAGAACCCTCTGGTACTTCGGGAGTTTCGTGTAGCAGACTTGGCTTATCGGGAATACGCCGTCCTCAATCTCCTTCTTGAACGATTCCTCGTAGACCTCTAGGCATATTAGGTAGCCGTCCACCCAGAAGAGGCGGTTCACGCCGTAGGTAACCGCGCACCACGCTAGGTTCTCTAGGGAGCGCTCATCCACCCCGTAGACGACGACCCTCTTCGTCGGCTTAAGTTCCACCCTCACCTCCACCACTCCCGTATGGGGTTTCAAGCACGCCCTTAACCTTCTTCACTATCTTTGGGCCCAGACCGTGGACGTCCTCAGCCCAATTATCCACGTTGAGTAGGGCGCTCATAGGCGTTTTGTAGTGCTTCAGGAGGGCTACCGCCTTCTCGTATCCGATGTTCGGCAGGCTCGCCATGAAGAACACCTGCGCATCAGCGAGGGAGCGGAACTTCTTCACGGGGTGAACCCGCAGCCTTCTACCCTCCACCAGCTGCTCCTGCTTCGCCGCCGTCACCAGGAAGTCCACGGTCTCCTTGTAGTTTGTGGTGTGAATTAGGTATATTCCGCCCTTCGCTAGGGCGAACATGGCCCCCCAAACGGCTGGGGGCTGAATTCTGCTGAACTTGTAGACGATGGGCATGTAACCCTCTATGAGGAGTAGTGGGCATCCGTAGTACTCCTTGAGCGTGAATATCTGCTCAAACAGGTGGCGCCTAGTAAGCGTGTAAACGAAGTCCTTCACGGTTTTACGCTCAACCGCCACCCTATCAGAAATCACGTAGTCGCCCCTCGGCAGCGCCTGAATGCTCACCTCCACCCCAGCATCTCTCAACCCCTTCACCACCTTCGGCGCTGAGGCAGCCTCCCGGCTATCAACCACGATGAGGGGGCGACTGCCGCCACCCCTAATGAACGGGACGAGGCTCTCCGACATCGCAGAACCCCTTACACACCCTAATTTATGGCAGCCAACCTTAAACCTTAATTACCCATCGCATGTAAAGGTGAACTGCTGGTGTAATTCATGGTGGATGTAGACATAGGTAAGGTTGCGTGGGTGACGCTCGCGCTGCTCTTCATCAGCGGCTGTTGGACCGTTGGCTGCATCCTCTTCACCCGGGCGTATGGGCAGTTCGCCGGGAGGCTCCTAATGGCGGCATCAGCCCTCGCAAATGTGTCACTACTGGCATCCGTACTCTCGGCTACCCTCGGTATGGCTGGCGTGGTTGACGAGAAGAGGGCGCGGGCGGTGATGGTTGCCACCCTAGTATTGGGGGTAGCCTTCCTCATGGCATCAATAACAACGCTGTGCATGGTCGCGTCTACGCCGCCAACACCACCAACCGACTAAGAGTCACACCCGTCTACATCATCCTTTTTAGGAGGTCGTTTATGGCTTCGCCGCGGTACCCGGTTACGCCGCCGGTTGTGTAGCTCCTTTTTATCTTCCCTTTGTATCCGCCGCTCGGTGGGTGTAGGCGGAACACCGGCTTTATATCGGGAAGCTTCCAGAACTCCACCCTACATTCGTGTATTGCCTTAGCTAGGTCTTTTAGGGACTTGTATCCCAGCCTTTTTGCGTATTCATCAGTTAATGGTTTATCTCCGATCAGCCTCCCCCGCTTCTCCAGCAGTTCTGTGAGGGTCTCTAGGGATACTTCACCCCAAGTGATGAAGTTCTGGGCCTTCCTGAGCATGCCCATGTAGGATGGCCTATCATCCACTAGGGTTGCGTGGCAGTTCCTAGTGAGCCTCAGCATCCTCAGCGTATCCTTTATGTCCCTCGGTATGTCGCTGAGCCCCCTAACCCGAACCACCGCGAGGCATCTACGTTCTTCGCCCATCAGCCCCAATCCTCCGGGGTCACCATCCTATATGTCTGCTTCAACGCGTCAAAAACCGCGTAGGCGAATGAGGGAACCGTCCTAGTGGGCCCGTAGCTCCTGAGCCAGCAGTCCTTGATTCCGGCCAGCCTCAGGATGATCTTGGCTGTTTCCCCGGCTACGAGGCCTAGGCCCCTCGGGCCCGGAAGCAGGACGACCCTCACGGCCCCGCACTTCCCCTCAACTCGGAATGGGAGTGAGTGGGGTTGGCCGCACCCGCACTCCCAGCTTCCGCACCCACGCCTTATAATTACGGCGTTTAGGCGGGCGTCCCTAGCCGCCTTCTCTATGGCCGGCCTCACGTGCCTCGCCTTCCCTGAGCCTAGGCCTATAACCCCGTCCCCGTTCCCTACGGCGACCACAGCCTTAAACCTGCTTCTCTCCCCAGCGTCCGTCTGCTTCTGCACCAGGTTGATCGTGACGACCTCCTCCTGTAGGCCCGGCACCAACACGTCCACTATTTCAGGCTCCTGAATTCTGAGTCCATTGGCGAATAGCTCCTCTAAGGATGAAATCCGCCCCTCGTAGACGAGTCTACCAACCCTAGTCCTCGGAACCCACTCCACCCGCTCCTCAGCCGCCACCCTCACCCACCTCCCCACCAAACTTAGCCAATATCCTCCCCTTAACCTCCTCGAAGTGCTTCGGGAGGTCTTGGGGCCTTAGGCCCGCCGCTATGTACTGGGAGAAGGTTCGCTGGTAGACATCCGGGTTGCTGGAGAGCATCTCGGCGTACTTGGCGATGTGAACCCCGGAGATGCGGTCCTCGTCGGGGAGGACCTCCGGGTCGCATGGAACGTCCAAGCCCGCGTCTAGGCAACCCTTCACAACGGCCATCACCCTCCCACCCTTAGAGGGCTTTTGGAGGCCGACGTCCAGTATGGCTTTTTTCACCCCAGCCTCTAGCGCCCTGAACCCGCACAGCAACCCAGTGAGGTAGGCGGCTGGCGTGTTTCCGCACGGCGCCCTCCACCCGAAGTCCCTGAC
>CAZKUI010000027.1:0-6207 GCA_964555905.1 uncultured Candidatus Bathyarchaeia archaeon
AGAAGAACTCAACCGGGTCTAAGCCGTCCCGGTAGGAGGAGTAGACGAACCCGCGCGCCTTCGGGGATGCATCCCCCGGCTTAAAGTGCGGAAGCGCCCTACCTAAGTACCCACGCATAATCCTCTTCCCACGCACCGACTGCTGGCCGACGCACGCCGCCATCTGCCCTATGTTGAGACCGGAGCCCCTGGCCCCACTCCTCGTCATGATTAGGCCGGAGTTATCCATGGTGAACGCCTCGTCAGCGATTCTGCCGGCCTCATCCCTAGCCTTAGATAGCTCGTTCATCACGAATATCTCAAGGGACTCCTCAAGGGTTTGCCCCGGGAGCCTCTGGAGGGTTCCCGCGTGATACGCCTCTATGAGCTCGTCTATCCTCTCCTCAGCCTTCCTGATGGCCTCCCTGATTTCCTCCTTCACGTCTGCGGGTAGCTCCAGCTCGTCGTAGGAGTAGGTGAAGCCCCACATGGTGAGGAAGCGGTTCAGGAGGCGGGATATAGCGTTAAGGAAGCGGCGGCCCTCCTCGGGCCCGTAATCCTTCACGATTCTGTGGAATAGGCCCTCAGGCTGCTCCGCCCCTATCGCGTTCTTATCTATGACGCCCGACAGGAGCTGGCCGTTCTTCACCACCACGTATGCGTCGTAGGGGCACTTCTCCTTCATGCAAACCTCACAGTAACGGCAAATCCTCGCCTTAGAGACGTAATTCAAGTCCTTTGGAAGGAAAAGGCTGAATATCTGCTTTCCAGACCAGAGGGGCTTAGGCTTCTTAATTATGGGCTCCGGCAGGGGCCCATCGTACCCAGCGGCGGAGAGGAGGAGGCAGACCTTCTCCTTCGTGAGGAGGGTGGACCGCTTGGTTAGCAGGTAGGCGGCTGTGATGAAGTCCCTTATGGCACCGATGATCGGGCCTCCATACCTCGGTGACAGAATCTGATCCTGAACCTGCATGAGGATGTACGCCTCGGTTCTAGCCTCCTCGCTCTGCGGTATGTGCAGGTTCATCTCGTCCCCGTCGAAGTCCGCGTTGTAGGGTGGGCAGACGCATAGGTGTAGGCGGAAGGTCTTGTATGGGAGGACCTTCACCCGGTGCGCCATGATGGACATGCGGTGGAGGGACGGCTGCCGATTGAATATGGCTATGTCCCCGTCCTTGAGGTGGCGCTCCACGATGAAGCCCGGCTCCAACGCCGAAGCGAGCTTCTCCCTATCCGCCACGTATTCTAGGCGGACGCGCCTCCCATCCGGCCTGATGATGTAGAGGGCGCCGGGGTACTTGTCCGGGCCGTTGATTACGAGCCGCCTCATCTCCTCCAAGTTCCACGGGGTCACCCTCTCCGGTACGGTGAGCATCATGGCGATCTTCAGGGGAACCCCGACCTCGTTTATGTCTATGTTCGGGTCGGGGGATATGACCGTCCTAGCGGAGAAGTCTACCCTCTTCCCGGAGAGGTTGCTCCTAAACCTCCCCTCCTTCCCCTTCAGCCTCTGGGCGAGGGTCTTGAGGACCCTCCCGGAGCGGTGCCTGGCGGGTGGTATACCGGAGACGTGGTTGTCGAAGTAGGTGGTTACGTGGTACTGCAGGAGTTCCGAGAGGTCTTGGATGATGAGGGTTGGGGCCCCAGCCTCCATGTTCTCCTTCAGCCGCTGGTTAATCCGTATGATGTCCACCAGCTTGTGGGTGAGGTCGTCCTCGGAGCGGATTCCGGTCTCAAGGGTGATGCTCGGCCTCACGTAGACGGGTGGAACCGGGAGAACCTCCAGCACCATCCACTCAGGCCTGGCGGCCGTGGGGTCAAACCTGAGGAGCGGGAGCTCCTCGTCTGGTATGCGCTCCAGCCACTCGCGGATGGCGCTGGGGGTGAGGCGCCGGATGCCCTCCTCCGCGTGCTCATAGAAGGACGTGGGCTTCACAAACTTTATCTTGAAGTGCGGGGCTCCACAGTGGGGGCACTCCGTGCTCTTCTCCGCCTTCTTCAAAACAATCTTATAGAACTCATCCGGAACCTCCCCGAGGGTCTCCCTTAACCGCTTCATCTCCTCCTTATACTTCTCTATGTCCGCGGGGCTGAGCAGTATGTGGCCGCAGTTGCGGCATGTAGCCTTAAGCAGCTCGTGTATAGTCTTGGCGAACTCCACGTGTATAACCGGGGTGGCTAGCTCTATGTGGCCGAAGTGGCCCGGGCACCTCTCGGCGGTATTTCCGCAGGTTAGGCATCTCTGCCTCGGCTCCAGCGTTCCTAATCGGCCGTCCATGAGACCCGAGGTCACGGGCATACCACTTTCGTCGTAGGTATCCGCGGTTTGTATCTCGGCTACGGAAATCCTCCTAATCGTCTGCGGGGAGAGAACCTCGAAGCGTATCCGGCCGATAACCTTGTATAGATTTTCCTCCGCCATCTCACGCCCTCTCCTTTAGTATTAGTCTGGGGGCCACGCATAGACTCATGAGTTCTTGAAGGAGGAGCTTAAAGGCGTAAGAAACCATTATGGGCGTAATCTTCCCCTTGTCACCACAGAAGGAGCACATGTACCTCCTCTGCTTCATGTCGTAGTAGCCGAGGAAGCCGCACCTCTCGCAGACGTATATTATGTACTTGTCAGATTCCTCTAGGAGCCTGTCCCGGAGGAGCATTGCGGCTCCATGCCCTATGAGGCAGTCGCGCTCCATCTCCCCGAAGCGGAGGCCCCCACCCCTAGCCCTCCCCTCGGTGGGCTGCCTGGTGAGCATCTGAACCTGCCCCCGGGCCCTGGCGTGCATCTTATCAGCGACCATGTGGTGGAGCTTCTGGTAGTAGACGATTCCTATGAATATGTCAGCCATGAACTTCTCGCCGGTGGTTCCGTTGTACATGACCTCCCGACCTGTGTAGCTGAATCCGAGGTCTATGAGCGCCCTCTTCAGGTCGTCCGGCCTCTCCCCGGCGAAGGGTGTCCCGTCTACGGGTCTACCGCGCATCGCCGCGACCTTCCCAGCCATGGATTCGAGGAACTGCCCTATGGTCATCCTAGATGGTATGGCGTGGGGGTTGATGATTATGTCGGGGACCACGCCGTCCTCGGTGAAGGGCATGTCCTCCTGGGGCACGATCATCCCTATCACGCCCTTCTGCCCGTGGCGGGAGGCGAACTTATCCCCGAGCTCGGGTATGCGCGGGTCCCTGACGCGCACCTTCACGATCGGGTAACCCTCCTCGGAGTCCGCCAAGAACACCTCGTCTACGATGCCCTTCTCCGTGGGTCTAAGGCTTACAGAGGTGTCCCTCACCACGGGGCTCTTGAGCTCAAACTCGCGGTACTCCTCCATGAACCTCGGGGGGCTCACCCTCCCGATGATCACGTCGCCGCCCGAGACCTCAGCCTCAACGTAGACGAGGCCGTCGGGCTCTAGGAGGCGGTAGAAGCGTTCACCCCGGTAGCCCCTCAGCTCCTGCTCCGGGGTCGGCACAGTGAACTTATCCTTCAGGCCTCCCGCATACTGGCGGCACTCAGCCGTGTATATCCGGTAGAAGGTTGAGCGGCCCAGCCCCCTTTCTATGGATGCCTTGTTGAATATGAGGGCGTCCTCCATATTATAGCCCTCGTACGATATGACCGCCACCACGCAGTTTTGGCCTGAAGGCCGCCGATTATACCCTATCAGCTCAATGGGCTTCGTGGTGACTAGGGGGGCCTGCGGGTAGTGGAGTATGTGCGCCCTAGAGTCTACGCGGAGTAGGTAGTTGGCGGCGTAGAAGCCTAGCGCCTGCTTCGCCATAGCCGCCTCGTAGGAGTTCCTCGGGGATTGGTTGTGCTCGGCGTACGGAATGACGGAGGCGCATATGCCGAGGATGCCGTACGGCGCCAGCTCCACATGCGTATGCTCGGGCGTGACCCCGTCAAAGTTAACCGCGATGTAGGCGTTTTCCTCCTCCTCGGCGTCCAGGTACTCTACGATGCCCCTCTCAACCAGGTCGTTCCAGCCCCACTCCCCGGACTTAATCTTCTCAACGTGCTCCTTCTGGAGCTTCGGAACCCCGTTCTCCACCACGACGAGGGGGCGACGCACCCTACCAGCGTCGCAATTAATATAAACCTCCTCCCTAGGCCCATACTCACCGCTGCGGAAATACGCCACGTTAATCTCCTGGCTTACCTCCCCCCTCCTCCTCATTTCACGGAGCGTCCTCGCGAGCCTCTCCGGCTCGCTCGTGAAGCCTATGAGGCAACCGTCTACGAAGACCTTCGCTCCGTTCAGCTTCAGCTCGTAGTCAGCCTTCTCTATAGGCACGACGCCCATTTCGTAGAGGAGGGCCCTCACCTCATCCGGGTTCACGCCCACCGAGAGGCACGCCAACAGCGCTAGGTTCTTAACCAAGCCGCAGTTGGAGCCCTCAGGCGTCTCGTTCGGGCATATGCGCCCCCAGTGCGTCGGGTGGAGGTCCCGAGCCTCGAAGTTCGGCTGGCTTCGGCTCAGCGGGGACTGCAGCCTCCTCAGGTGGCTCAGCATGGAGAGTAGGTTGGTCCTGTCTAGGAGCTGGGTGACGCCCACTCTCCCCCTGTGCCAGTTCCCCGTGGCGAGGGCGTGCTGAAGCCTGTTGTTGATTATGCTTGAGCGTATGGCCGCCTTCACCAGCGTGCACCTCCTCGCGCCCATGCGCACCAGCTGGTAGCGCATGTCCCGGCACAGCCGCCTGAACGCGACGCGGAAGAGGTCGGCGAGGAGGGGCCCAGCCAGCTTCAGCCTCTTGTTCTTGAAGTGGTCCTTGTCATCCGGCTTCCTCCTCCCAAGTTTTAGCTCGATTATCCTGCACGCCATCTCCCCGAGGAACAGGGCTTTCTCCCTGCGTTTGTCGGGGGTTCTACCGAGGTGCGGGAGTAGGTTTCTATCAAGTATTCTTTCAGCCCTCTCACGGCGGTACTCCTTCACCTGGCCATGCGCCACCCTGTTTCCGATGTACATGATGGCGTCCTCAACGGTGGTTACGCCAACCGACCTAGCGAAGGATGGCTCCAGCTCATCCTGTATCTCCGGGTCTACGGACACAGCCTCCGCGATCTCCCTATCCGACTCCATGCCCAGGGCCCTCATGAGGATTGGAAGGAGGATTTCCGTGGGGACCCCGGGTATGGAGACGTAGATGGCGCCGTTCGACTTCATGCGCATCTCTATCCTAGCCCGGAAGCCAACCGTAGACGAGAATACCTTAGCTTGGTAGACGGGGTGCGCCCTCTTCTCGTCGACCTCCACCAGTATCCTGTTTGGGGCCAGGTCCTCCATGGCCACCATGACGCGCTCGGAGCCGTTGATGATGAAGTAGCCGCCGGGGTCGCTTGGGTCCTCACCCAGCTCCATGAGTTCTTCGGGCCCGAGGCCGTGGAGGGCGCATATCTTGGATTTGAGCATGACCGGGAGCAGGCCTATGCGGTGCTCCTCGGTTTCCAGCTCCTTCCCGTCTACGATGGGCGTCATCTCCAAGTAGATTGGAGCCGCGTAGGTGAGGTCCCTTAACCGGGCTTCCCTCGGGTATATTGGGCGTGGCTCCATGGTATCTATGTCCCAGATGCAGGGTCTCCCAACCCTAACCCGCCCGAAGACGATCTTGTAGGGCCTTTCGGGGATATCCACCTCCAACTCTCCGACTTGGCCGATGACCTCCGGCAATCCATGCCCGATGAATTCGTTGTACGAGCCTAGGTGCTGGCGTACTAACCCCTTCTCCTCAAAAAACGCCTTTAGCACGTGAAATATGTCATCATGCGTTAATTCTGACATGGCACAGCCTCCCATAACAGTTCTCGGGTTCTATTTAAATGTAATTGGCTCAAACGGAAGATTCCCTCCAACCGCCCTACAGGATGGGAAGCACCAACCGACGGGCTAGAAACTTAGGAAGCAACCACCCTTAATAAATTTTACTTTAGAAGCCTAATACGAGGAGAGCCCTACTTATAACGCCACGATAAACCGTAAAACCCGGACTGGAGGCGCATCTTACGCATCGATGCTTATTCACTATTAATTACTTGCTAAACCTTTTCTTCGCATTCAATACCGCTATTCCGACTATTTTTCCCTTCTTATACCTTATTCTTTTATACATAACGTCCAAGTTTTCCACGCAGACCTTATCTACGCGGATAAAAACTATGTGAGAAAGCGTAGACACCAATCTCGACAGGCGTACCTTCCATGCCAAGACAAGGACGCAAAAATCGTCATTAAA
>CAZKUI010000027.1:6307-13140 GCA_964555905.1 uncultured Candidatus Bathyarchaeia archaeon
ATCTCGACAGGCGTACCTTCCATGCCAAGACAAGGACGCAAAAATCGTCATTA
Source organism: uncultured Candidatus Bathyarchaeia archaeon (assembly GCA_964555905.1). Lineage (GTDB taxonomy): Archaea > Thermoproteota > Bathyarchaeia > EX4484-135 > B24-G1 > CAZKUI01. The sequence goes on from CAZKUI010000027.1 coordinate 6,361, forward strand.
AACTCGGTTAAAAGCAAAAATTATACGCAAAATGTGTTGGCGCCCTGGCCGGGATTTGAACCCGGGTCGAGCGGGCGACAGCCGCTCATACTAGACCGGACTATACTACCAGGGCACGCCAAGCATTTATTGGAGGGAAGAACTCTACTTAAATTTTTTCTCAGGCTTGTCAACAGTTGGGGATTTATGAAAGGGTATCAGTGGTGGTTTAGTGGGCTCGGCGGGATACACTCAGTATAGCAAGCGGATACCAAGTTCTTACTTATCGCACCAACTAAGGAAAAAGGAGCTGCCTTTTTCCTTTTTGTCACGAAAAGGCAACTCCTTAGTGTCCGATGGAGTTGGATATTTTCCGGTCGTTTACCTTCGATTTTAGAATTTTGAATATACGAAAATATCAGATAACATATTCTTTATTAATGACTAAGTTAATCTTTATTAACGACTGAAAAATATCTAACATATTTTATATACCATATATTTACGAAATCTTTATTAATGACTAAGTTGATCTAAGTCTACGAGAGCAACGAGAGGTTGCTAAAATGGAAGAAGCAACAGGCGATATGCTCGTAGTGGGCGGTGGAGTGGCTGGTATTACAGCATCTTTAGAACTTGCTGAGAAAGGATTTAAAGTTTACTTAGTAGAGAAAAAGTCATCAATTGGAGGCCACATGGCCCAACTAGATAAAACTTTTCCGACGCTTGATTGTTCTATCTGCATTCTTGGACCAAAAATGGTTGAAGTTTCCAGGCATCCCAACATAAAACTTCTCACGAATTCTGAAGTTATAGACGTAAAACCCGTAAAAAACGGTTCCGCATTCAAGGTAAAAATACTTAAAAAACCACGATATGTAGACGAAGAAAAATGCACTGGATGCCGAAGATGCGAAGAAAAGTGTCCAGCTAAAGTTCCTAGTGAATTTGAAGCGGGAATGGGTTTAAGAAAAGCAATTTATATCCCCTTTCCTCAAGCTGTACCAAATGTTGCAATCATTGACGAAGATCATTGCCTTTATCTTAATAAAGGTATCTGCAGAACTTGCGAAAAGATTTGCCCTGCAGGTGCAATTGATTTTAACCAGAAGCCTCAAGAACTTGTATTAGAAGTTACTTCAATAATCGTTGCAACTGGTTTTTCTCTCCTGGATCCGTCTGTTCTGCCACAGTATGGATACGGTAGATTTCAGGACGTTATAACCTCGCTACAATATGAACGCCTTATGAATGCTGCTGGACCTACAGGTGGAGAGATCATCAGACCTTCAGATAAAAAGCATCCAAGAAGAGTTGCATTTATTCAATGCGTTGGATCCAGAAACAAGAAAATAAAGGACTATTGCTCGCAGATTTGCTGCATGTATGCGGCAAAACAAGCCATAGTTACGAAAGAGCACGATCCAGATATAGATGTGATGGTTTTCTACAACGATCTAAATGCATCCGGTAAAAGTCACGAGGACTTACTAAGAAGAGCTATTGAAGAATATGGAATTAAATACATAAAGGGGTTACCAAGCGAAGTTTTATGGGATGAGAAAAGTAAGAGATTATTAATAAGGTATTTCGACCTTCTAAACGGAGAAATTAGATCTGTAGATGCGGATTTAGTAGTACTTTGCCCTGCAGTAGTTCCAAGCGAAGATACTTCCAAATTAGCTGAAATTTTCGGAATAGAACTAAATGAATTTGGCTTCTTTAAGTCTACTGGTGATATACCGGTTAATACCAATGTTCCTGGAATATATGTATGTGGCGCCTGCCAAAGTCCTAAAGATATTTCTCATAGCGTAATGCAGGCATTGGCTGCTGCAGCTCAAGCAGCAAGCAGAGCGAGACACATGAACAGATACAAAAATACTCTAAATAGAGGAAAAACAGTAAAAGAAGAAAAAATATTGAGTCAAGAACCAAGAATAGGGGTTTTTGTATGCCATTGTGGTCTAAATATAGCTGCTGTTGTAGACGTTAAAGCTGTTGTGGAAGAAGCAAAGAACCTTAGTAACGTTGTTTATGCCGAAGATTTAATGTTTGCGTGTTCTAAGGATGGAACGGAACGGATTAAAGAGGCTATTGAAAAATATAATCTCAATAGAGTTATAGTGGCTTCATGTACTCCAAGAACTCATGAACCACTATTCCGAACTATATGTGAAGAAGCTGGACTAAATCCGTACTTATTTGAGATGGTTAACATTAGAGAACATGTTTCTTGGGTTCATAAGAGTTGCCCCGAGGATGCAACTGAGAAGGCAAAGGAGCTTGTTAGAATGGCCGTGGCAAAAGCAAGACTCTTAGAACCGTTGAAACGAATGGAAATAGAAGTTACTCCCGCTGCTCTTGTTATTGGAGCGACTATTAGTGGTCTTATAGCCGCAAAAAACATTGCTGATAGCGGATTTAAAGCGTATCTCGTCGAAAGCGGAGAGAAAATGGGATATGATCTATATCTCTACGGGTATAACGAAGGTGTTAAATGGGTCTCTGATCTAATTAGCTCCATAAAAAAACATGAAAACATCGAATTTCTTCCTTCCACCAAAATAGAAAATGTTGAAGGTTCGATAGGAAATTTCAGTGTTAAATTAAATCAAAATGGAGCTCATAAAGAAATTAAAGTTGGAACAATCGTTGTAGCAACTGGTGCTGAAGAGTTTAAACCAGCGGGTTTATACGGTTACGGAAAATTCAACAATATCTATACCCTAACCGAATTTCAGCAGATGAATGGCAACGTGCAAGATGGGGAAACCATAGTGTTTATCCTATGTGTTGGTACTGGAAAGAATTTTGATCGAACATACTGCTCGGCTGTTTGCTGTGAAAGAACTCTAAGAGAAGCGATTAAAATCAAAAGTAAACATCCAAAGTTGAACGTGTACATACTGTACAGAGACATAAGACTGCCACTCGAAGGTGAAAAACTTTATCGCCAGGCTCGTGAGGCTGGGGTAATTTTCATAAGATACGATCCGGATAGAGCACCTGAAGTTCGTCAAGAAGACGGGAAACTTATTGTGAATGTCTACGACGTTACATCTTATGTAAACCTAGAAATATTCACTGATAAAGTTGTTTTAGTCACACCGATTATACCTCTTGAAGAAAATCGCGAAATTGCATCTAAACTCAAAGTTCCCCTTAATAGTTACGGATTCTTCTTAGAAGCTCATCCAAAACTTAGACCTGTAGATTTCGCTACTGATGGGATTTTCCTCTGTGGGTTAGCCTACGGCCCGCAAAGATTAGATGAAAGCGTTTCTCAAGCATTAGCTGCAGCTTCACGGGCCCTTACCACATTGATGAGGGGAAAAGTAATTGCTGAGGCCATTATAGCTGATGTTAATCCAGAACTTTGCACAGGTTGTGGGCGATGTGAAAACGTTTGCGAATTTGGCGCGATCAAACTAGAACTCACTTCAGATAAACAGCTGGTGGCCAAAGTTGATCCACTACTGTGTAAAGGTTGCGGGTCATGTTCAGTTGAATGCCCGGCGAAGGCTATAACAATGCATCACTTCAGAAATGATCAAATTTTAAGCATGCTTAGGGCGATATTTGAAAAACCAGCACCAAGAGATAAATTGAAAATTGTAGCTTTCTTCTGCAATTGGTGTGGTTACGCTGCAGCAGATATGGCGGGTGTGAGCAGATATGAATATCCACCAGCCGTTAGAATTATCCGTGTCATGTGCAGTGCCAGAGTAGACCCACTTCATATACTATATGCTCTTCTGCTGGGAGCTGATGGTGTACTAATCGTTGGGTGCCATCCAAGTGATTGCCATTATATTTCAGGGAACCTAAGGGCCGAAGAACGCGTATTAAGGGTAAAAGAATGGCTAAAAGACGTCGGTATAGAACCGGAAAGAGTTAGACTTGAATGGGCTTCAGCAGGGGAAGGATTAAGATTAGCCAAAATTATTGAGGAATTCACACACCAAATAGAGGAACTTGGAATAAACCCTTTAAGGGGGGAGGTTAGTCGATGAGTGAAGCAGTAATTCCTCTTAAATCATCCGAGATAGATCCTAACTTAAAATTTGAGATTGCAGGTACAGAATTAGGAGGTAAAGCCTTCTGGTGCATACAGTGTGGTATGTGTACCTCCGGATGTCCTGTCGCTGAATTTTTGAAACCCCACCGAATAGTTAAGATGGTAATGCTAGGACTTAGAGAGCAACTAATCAGCTGTAAGGAAATCTGGTTGTGCACTACATGTTTTACATGCTCAGAGAGATGCCCGCAGGAAGTTAATCCGGCAAATATTATATTTTCACTAAAAAACATGGCAGCAAAACGAGGTATAATTCCCAGAGGACTGAGAGACATAGGCAAGAATCTAGCCGAAACTGGGAGGATGATTAAGATTAGCGCTGTTCGAGAAAGGAAAAGAATGAAACTTGGACTTCCAAAGATTCCACAAGTGCATGTTGAGAAAAATAGGAAAATATTGGAGGAAACTAGTTTTATAAAAACTTTGGAGGGGGCAAAGCAATGAAATACGCGTACTATTTGGGATGTTTGATTCCAGCAAGAACGAATCAGTACGATTTGTCTACGCGTGTTGTAGCAAAAAAACTCGGGATCGAACTTGTTGACCTGGAAGGTGCGGGTTGTTGCGGTTCAGTGCTTGTTCGTTCTGTAGACTTTAGGACTAATCTGATGATGAGCGCTAGGATATTAGCGCTAGCTAAAAACATGGGACTTGATCTCCTTGTCCTCTGCAGCGGTTGTTACGAGTCCCTAATGGAAGCTGAAAACTTGATTGAAAGGAGCGAGAACTTTAGAGAACAGGTTAATGCTTTACTCAAATCCACAGATAACCTAGTCTATGGAGGTGGTGAAAAAATTAAGCACTTAGTTCAGGTATTATATGATGATATAGGGCTCGAAAGACTTAGAGATGAGATTAAAAGACCGCTTGATGGTTTAAGAGTAGCGGTTCATTATGGCTGCCATGTTCTACGTCCATCTAGTACATTGAAGTTTGACAACGCTGAGAATCCAAAAATACTTGATGATCTCGTTGAAATTACTGGTGCAAAGAGCATTTATTGGCCTTTAAAACTCTGGTGTTGCGGTTCTCCAATATTGGCGATAGATAAGGATTTAAGTTTATCTATAGCTGGAATGAAACTTAAAAGCGCTAAAGAGGCCGGCGCTGACTGTATTGTAACCATTTGTCCATCATGTCAGATTCAATTTGACACTTTACAACCAGAGATAAGCAGAGTTACTGGCGAGCAATACAATATGCCTGTACTCCTTTATCCTCAGTTGCTTGGACTCGCTATGGGTTTTTCACCAGAAGAGGTGGGTCTACATCTCAATAGGATAAGTGCAGAAAGCTTGTTAAAGTTTCAACGTAAAACTTAGCTTAGAGGTGAAAAAGTGTGGTTAAGGAGTTGAAAAAGAAGGTTTGGGATGCGAATAGGTGTAGTGGGTGCGGTATGTGCGTTTCAGCATGCGCGAAGAATATTATACACTTCCCTGAGGACGGTGATCACCCAATTTTGGAGGTCAGAGAACGAAACATCGCCTTATCTCATGTAGTGATAGATACTTGCTTCTTCTGCAAAAAGCCATGCGAAGAAAGTTGTCCTCGATTGAAAGAATGGAAAAATGGACCTGTAATTCGTACAATTTCCGCAGTTTCGAAGTTGCCAGGGGGTGACGTCATCGATGCGTTACTAATTTCAGCGCTCAGATGTGGACTCATTGATGGAGCGATTTTATGGGATGTAGAGAGAAATACTTTTAAACCACTACCGAGAGTTGCGGCGAGTGAAGATGAAATACTGAAAAGCGCAGGTTATCAATACTTATGGTTCCCGCTTCTTACAGCTTTAAATGATGCAATTTATAGAAGAGGATTAAGGAAAATAGCAATTGTTGGACCACCCTGTGTTGCCCAAGCGGTTAAAACGGTGCTTTCATCTTCAAATAAAATGCTTGAAATATATAGAGAACGAATACGTTTAACCATCGGACTATTCTGTGACGGTATCTATTCCTATCAATTAGTAACCAACGAAATAGTTAATAGATTTAACATTAAACCCTGCGATATTAACACAGTAAAAGTGGATCTTAGAGACGCATTACTAAGAATTACAATGCATGATGGATCGGAAAAGGTTATCCCGTTGTCAGACGTTCGAAAATATATGAGGGACGGTTGCGCTCGCTGTACAGACTTCACATCAGAATGGGCTGATTTATCAGTTGGAGATTTGGGTTCGGAGAAAGGAAAAACTACTATCATTGTTAGAACACCTGTTGGTGAAGAGTGCTTAGATTATGCCATCAGTGAGGGAACTATAGAGGTTGTGAAAACTCCCGTTAATATAGAAGAGATACAGAGATTTGTTTTAAACAAGGAACGAAGAAAACGGGCACAAGAGGTAGATTCCCTTATTTTATCAACATTAGACGCCCTGTCAGGTGCAAGAAGTAAAGAAGAAATAGAAGAAATGCTAAAGTTGATTGGGAGGGAGTAAGCGATGGAATATAGAATAGATGCAAGCAATAAAGACATAAAAACAGTAAATTCCCAGATTAGAGAAGCGATTAAGAACGGAGCTGAGAAAATAATAGTTGAGAATGCTTCCCATATTCATGGTCTTGCGGCAGGGTTAAAACACGGTAACGTTATCATAAACGGAGATGTAGGAGACTACGCAGCTGCATTGAACGACGGTGCAACAATTATCATAAATGGTAATGCTGGTAAATTTTTGGCTGATAACATGACTAAAGGCACGATTATTGTTA
>CAZKUI010000028.1:0-13009 GCA_964555905.1 uncultured Candidatus Bathyarchaeia archaeon
CTCCACTCTTTTATTGTTTAGGGTTGTGCTTTAAGTGTTTTTATTTGCGGTGCCCACTACGTCATATCTAGATATCCTAATGCTGGGGTTAGGCGTCCATCCATGGGTATTAGTAGGGCTCAGGCTGAGAGGGCCATAAGCATGGCTGAGGGGGTGGTTAGGGCTGTCGCTCGAAGGCTTGGAGTTACCGTTGAAGGTTAGGCGTGGTTTGGAGGAATTTGTGGAGAAGCTTAGGGCTGTCTACGGAGATGCTGAGGTCTACCTCTTCGGGAGCTACGCCCGTGGGGACTGGATTGAGGACAGCGACGTAGACGTAATCGTGGTTTCTAAGGCATTTAAAGGGATAGACATGCCGAGGAGAATAGGGAAGGTGAGAAATCTAGCCCCTAAACGCATACCGTTTCAGATACTAGCATATACACCGGAGGAGTTCCGAGAGAGGCTGAGGCGTAGCGTAACCCTACAGGATGCCTCCACCTACTGGAGGCGCATCGCCTAGAGGCGGCATACCCTCAATATTGCTTGGAACTTCTCCTCGGTGGGGTTGCGTTTATACTCCCTTAATGCATCAAGTAGGGCTTCACGGGGCACCTTCCCGAGCTTTTCTGCTAAGGTTTCAGCGACTTGGCTCCTGATGAAGAGGTACTGGCTGATGGAGGTGACGTTTGATGGCCTCCTCCTATCGCTGGCGGATTCAAAGTCTATTATGCGTGGTTCTCCACTCCCGTCTACGATTACGTGCTTTGGAGCCCAGCTTAGCTCCCCATGGTCTAACCCGATTTCGTCCAGCCTCCTACACTTTGTGAGCAAGGTCCTTAAAGTCCGCCTTATCAGCTCCGGGTTTTCAACGCTCTTGACCCACTGGGGGAGGTTCACGCCTTGGATGTATTCCATGAGGAGTAGGTTTTCGGTTGCCCCTAGGAGCTTTGGACCCACGCCGACCCTGTTTGCCATCCGTAGGGCATCCGCCTCCTTCATCAGCTTGTGGGGTGGTGCGTCCACCCTCCTAATTTTTAGGGCCGCTAGGCTTCCATCCCTCAGATGCGCGAGGACAACGACCCCGGCGAAGCCCTTACCTAGAAGCTTTATGTTCCCAACCTGCTTGCCTCCGGTGAACTCTAGGGCTTCTACGCCCAACCTCTTGAGTTCCTCTATTCGGCGTTTCACCTCCTCCTCCGTCGGAGTTGGGTAGCACAGCACGCGGGCGTACTTCGCGTTCACTAGCCCGTCTACGCGGACTACCTCACCCAAGCCACGTGGGCCTCCCGTGGAGGAAGTCGGTGAGGAATTGGGTGAAGCCCACGTATTTACTGCACAGCCTTGGGATTTCACCCTCGGAGCATACGTGGAGTGTTTCCTTTATGGATTCGGAGAGGAGCCTTGGAACCCCAACGTCCACGCCTCCATCCCCGAGCTTCTCCCTTAGGAGTTGAACGGCGTCCCGGCGTTCCCTCCTCAGGTAGACGATCCAGCGGTCTCCTTCCAGCGTGGGCCCCGAGAGGGTGCGCTCCGACCCCAAATGCTCCTCTAGGAACCTTTGGCTGTGCTCCACCATCCATATTGGTGGCCCTACATGCCGCACAACTCCGGGGAGCCTCCCCGCACCGAGTTCGTAGACGAGGATGCATACGCGCTTTTCGTCGCTCCAAACCCCGCTGCGCAACACCTCAAACCCGTTCTTCCTTAGAAGCCGCCCTATAGCCCGCTCAGCCCGGTACAACTGCCCCCAAAGGATGTCTGGGGGCGCCTCTATCGGGTTGAAGGCGGCGGCAATTAGGGATGTGCCGCGTGCCTCGATGGCGTTTATGAGTTGCTGTGGGGGTGCTGGTTCTCTTTTGGGTGGGAAGAAGAATTTGAGGCTTGGTTTCTGGAGGAACATCCTAGACGCGGCGATGAACAAGCCGAGTTTCTCCACCCTCACGGCTGAGGCTACGTTCCTCCCCCTATCAACGGGGTCTACGACTATGAGGGGGTGTTGGAATATCTCGGCGGCTTCGTCCTCCCTCCCCCTGTAATACCCCTCCGGGTCTATGATGGTTGGTTTACGCCACTCCGACGCTTCCCTGAGGGTTTCTAGGAAGCCCCCGTAATGGATGGCGAGGAGCTCGCATAGGTAGCCGCTGAATCCCCCAACCTTAATCTCCGCCCCATAGCAACCTATACCCCTAACGAACGCCTTTAGGAGCCGAACCTCACCCTTCATCCGCTCGTTTAAGCGTTGAAGCACGTACCTCGTGTGGTATGGGGTTCTGTCCGTGGCGCTGAGCCACCTCCCCGGCTCCACCCTGTAACAGGGGACTAGGTTCAGGCGTAGGCCGTTGAGGGGGCACTCCAGGTAGGGGTGCTCCGCCCAGCGCTCAACCTGCCTATAACCGCTGGCCGCCCTCCTCGCCGCCTCCATGAACGTCGTCTTCAGGGCTTCGCGTGGGACGCTGGGTGGGAGCAAGGCGAATACGTCTATGTCCGCGTCTCCACTCAGCCACGTGTCCTTCGCCACGGAGCCCTCCACGCGCACCTCCGCCTCAAGCCCCACGCGGCTCAGCTCCTCCGCCAACCTGCGTTTGACGCCCTCCGCTATCTCGTAGACCCGTCTACGCTCCTCCTCGCTAGGGGTTACCCTACCCAAGACCTCGGCGCAGACCTCCTCCAGAGACAAAACGCCCCCCTCAAAATCGGATTTAGGCACCCACTTTAGCCTTCCTCAGCCCTTACCTCCCTCAGCGTCGTGTACACGGGACCCTTCGGAGTTAGGTCGCTCCTCTTCAGCCTTATGCAATCCGCCCTGAAAGCCCCGAACTCCCGGTCGGCCAACTCCATAATACGCTTCGCGAGCGCCGGAGTAGGCCTCCCCTTCACCCTAGCGATGGTGATGTGGGGAGTGAAGCCCCTCGGATCAGGCCTAAACCCGAGCTCCCTCAGCCGAGGCTCCAACTGGTTATAAATGTTGAGGAGTTCCTCCTCTCCACGTCCGATTCCAGCCCAAACAACCCTAGGCCTACTCGGGCTTGGAAACGCGCCGACCCCACGGACCTCCAGGATGAACGGCTTAAACTTCACCTCCATCATCTTCCTGTGTATTCTATCTACCATATCCCCGGTTATGTTCCCGAGGAACCACAGGGTCACGTGTATGTTCTGCGGCTCAACGGGCTTCAAACCGGACGCTAAACCGAGCAAATCCCTCTGAACGCCCACCAACCCATGAATTATATTTTGGTCCTCCACGTCCACGGAAATGAAGCTCCTGATGGTCCCTCTACTCATGCCAACACCAGCATATATTGAAGGCGTCTTCTAATAAAGAGCTTAGCTTCATCGCCCACCAAAAAAGGGTGATCGTTAAGAGAGGAGTTCTACGACTTTTACGGCGACAACTACTGCTGGGAGGAGGGGTCGCAGCTACCGACTTTAATCGCCAAGTTGAAAATCCTTTAATAAATCGGCGTGAATTTTGTTAGATAGGAATGAAGGCGAAAAGTAACACGGTTGAAATCTACTGCATGGACTGCCTAGAATTCCTTAAACGGGGAACTCTAAACGACATCCACCTAACTTTCCTCGACCCTCCGTTCAATCAGGGGAAGGATTATAGGTATTTTGATGATGAGCAGCATCCTAAAGTCTATTGGGGGTGGTTGAGGGAGATTATACAACTCATTTATGATACAACTGCGGATGGCGGTGCCATTTACTTCATGCAGAGGGAGAAGAATGTGGGGTGGATGATGAGGGTCTTGGAGGAGACGGGTTGGACGTTCCAAAACCTTATCATATGGAAAAAGTTCACCTCGGCTGTTCCCTGCGATTTCAGGTTTGGCAAACAGTATCAGGTGATAGTCTTCGCCACCAAGGGTGAAAAACCTAGGGTTTTTAACAAGCTGAGGGTGGACTACCCACTCCGCCCAAACTACAAGCATAAACGACCCAACGGAATTTATGTAACCGACGTGTGGGACGACATTAGAGAATTGACTTCAGGTTACTTCGCAGGAGACGAAGCATTAAGGGACGAGAAGGGAAACAGGCTACATACCCAGCAATCTCCAGTGGCGTTATTGCTAAGGATAATCCTATCATCCACCATGCCCGGAGACTTGGTGTTTGACCCCTTTGCAGGCACGGGAACCACGCTGGTTGTCGCAAAGCAGTTAGGAAGGAAGGCTATTGGCGTGGAGATAGACCCCGAGTACGTGAAGCTCGTGAGGTGGAGACTAAGAACTATGAGGGAGGCTGATAACGTCCTGAAATACCGCGAGTACTATAGGTTCACGCCCAATCTGGATGAGATTTGGCCTGCTGGGAGTTAGGGATTTTGTGAATGCCTAAATTTTATGATCGTCCTCCGAAAGCTCTAAAGCTTTCAATTGGCTGATTTAGCTAACGGCTTTGATGTGGGGTTTGTTTGGGGATGTCGGCCGTGAGGGGGAAGTTGGTGGTGGGCGTCGTGGGTCTACCCGGCTCTGGTAAGTCTACTTTTGCTGGTGTTGCTGGGCGGTTGGGTTTTGGTGTGGTGGTGATGGGGGATGTGGTTCGCTTGGAGGCTCGTAGACGGGGTTTGGAGCCGACCTCGGAGAACCTCGGCCGCCTCATGCTTGAGCTCAGGCGCCTTGAGGGGGACGCCGTAGTAGCCAAGAGGTGCATACCCCTCATTGAGGACTCGGGGGACAGGGTGGTCGTAGACGGGGTTAGGAGCCTAGCGGAGGTGGACGAGTTCAGGCGGCGCTACCCGAGGTTCAAGTTGGTGGCCGTCTACGCATCCCCTGAGACCAGATTCAGGCGCCTGTTTAGGAGGGGTAGGAGCGACGCCCCCGCCGACTGGGCGGCATTCCAAGAGAGGGACATGAGGGAGATAGGCGTCGGGGTCGCCGCCGCCATGGCGCTAGCCGACTACATGCTCGTGAACGAGGGGAGCATGGAACAGTTCAAAGAGGAAGCGGAAAAGCTCCTAAGGGAGCTGGTTAGAGATGAATGAAGTCCACGTTGTAGTAGAGGCGGAAATTAAGCCCACCGAGGACCCGGAGAAGGTGAGGAGGGCGGTGGAGAACATAATCGGGGAAGCCGAATACGAGGTGAAGAGGTGGAACCACGGAGCCCTCCTCACAGCCAGGGCCGAGGGGCGTGAATCCCTCGTGAAATTCAAGACCCTCCTGAGGGTGGAGCGCATACAGGCCGCGGCCAGGGCTGAACTCAGGAGGTGGACGGCCGGCAACACCATCACTATACACCTGAATAAGCAGGCCGCCTACATGGGCCGCGTATCCTTCTCCGAACCCACGGCCGAGTCGCCCCTAGGCCCGATAAAAATCCAGATAAAATGCGAAAAACCGAACGCACTCATAGAGTGGTTAACATCCGAAATTTGACGCCCTCGCATAAATTTTAGGCAACGTTTAATGGTCACTGCCCACCCATTAACGCAGGAGGTGATGGAAAATGGCGGGGGGCTTCGAGGAACTACCACCCATAGGACCGAGGAGAATTGGAACGGAGCACATGGCGAAGGTATTGCTGGTGGTTGTGTTGCTCGGCGTGGTCTTTGGCTCGCTCGTCCTGAGCGTCGGCACCATAGAAGTTGGCAGGGTGGCTGTGGTCGTAGACCCGATTCAGCGTAAGATGTGGATGGTTGGGGATGGCGCCTCAGCCCAGTACTTCTTCAAGCCGCCGTGGGCAACCGTGGTCAAGGTGTACGTGGCCACCGACGCAGTGCACACCGCCCCGTGAGGGGGGGCGGGCACAAATGTGGTCGGAGGACGGACAAACCGGGGACTTCCCAGCCGTCTCATGCCTCACAAACGACGGGCTGGCGGTTGAAGCCGACATAACGGTGAGGTGGAGAATCGCACCTTCAGCTGTCCTAGAGCTATACAAGCATTATCCAGCTAGGGACTGGAAGACGAGGGCAATAATCCCGATTATACGGGAGGCCATAAGGAACATAATCGTCCAGTACAACGCCATAGAGACGATAACAAAGCGTGAGGAAATCTCAGTGAGCATCAAGCAGCGCCTCATGGAGGAGATATCAAGGGAGCCGAGCCTAAGCAACGCCATCATAGTGGAGGATGTGAACCTCAGGGAAATAGCACTCCCATCCAAGTTCACCGAGGCCATAGAGGAGAAGCTGAGCGCCGAGCAACAGATGATAGCGGCGCAGTACCAGTCGGCGAGGGTCATCATACTGGCGCAGGCTGAGGCGAACGCAACCCTCATAAGGGCTGAGGCAACCGCGAAATCCATACAACAGATAGCGGAGCAGGCGAACCTAAGCTCGAAGGAGATCGCGCAGCTGTACCTCCTCATGGAGGGGCTGAAGAAGATAGCCCAAGAGGAGGGGCGAGTGGTCGTCATCGTGGTTCAGGGTGAGGGAGGACAGTGGATAATACCCATTGAGTAGAAGACGGAGAAACCACACAGCAACCAAACCCATTTTTTCTGTAGTTAGGTCCTATGAACCGTAAAGTTTATATAGGAGGGTGTGTCTGGCAACCCGGTTTCCCTCCCCTAGGAGGGAGGTGCCACTTTGAAAAGAGTTGGGAGGGTTCTCCACTTAACTCCCGGAGGGATGCTAATCATTAGGGCCGAGAAAACCCCAAGCATCGGGGATGAAGTTGTGGATAAACGCCTACGAAAGGTGGGCGTCGTTTTCGACGTCTTTGGTCCCACGGCATCCCCCTACGTCTCAGTTAAGCCGTCGGTAGCAGACCCCACGAGCCTCCTAGGGGAGGTTCTCTACTCAACCTCAAAGAGGGAGGGTAGGAGGTGGAGGGGGAGAGGGACGTAACGCAATCTCCCACCCCGAAACGGTGCCCCGAATGCGGGAGCACCAACCTCATCTTCGACTACGAGCAGGCTGAGGTGGTATGCCAAAACTGCGGCATAGTAATCCAATCCAGCATGATGGACCAGGGCCCGGAGTGGAGGGCGTTTGACACGGAGCAGAGGGAGCGGAGGGCCCGGGTTGGGGCGCCCCTCACCTACACGATTCACGATAAGGGATTAACAACCGTTATAGATTGGCATAATAAGGACGCCTCTGGTAAGGACTTCAAGCCGGGCCAGAAGGCCCAGGTCTACCGCCTGAGGAAGTGGCACAGGCGTATACGAATTTTTGACGCGCAGGAGAGGAATCTAGCCCACGCCCTCTCGGAGCTTAGTAAGATCGCCGAGGCTCTCAACGCCCCGAGGAGCGTGTTGGAGACCGCCTCCATGGTTTATAGGAAGGCGATAAAGAAGAAGCTAATCCGGGGCCGCTCCATAAAGGGGATGGCGGCCGCCGCCATCTACATCGCTTGTAGGCAGTGCAAGTTCACCAGAACTCTGGAGGAGGTTGCCGAGGCCTCGGGCTTGCCGAAGAAGGAGGTTGGGAGGAGGTACCGCTTCCTCGTGAAGGAGCTGAACTACTTCATACCCCCGTCTACGCCCCACCAATACGCCACCCGCCTCATCGCCCAGCTGGCCATGGAGGGGGAGGCTGAGGAGATAGCCCAGCGCATACTAAACATCTCCTCGGAGCTCAGGCTCACGAGCGGGAGGGGGCCAGCAGGCGTCGCCGCAGCCGCCGTATACATAGCCTCCGTCCTAACGGGTGAGCGTAAAACACAGCGGGAAATCGCCGAGCTGGCGAGGGTGACGGAGGTCACCATACGCAACAGATACAAGAGCTTAATAGAGCACCTGCAGTTTGACGTCTACCTGTGAGGTGGGGCGCAGGCTAGGCAACCACGTAGCGGTAGGCCACCGCCTCTCCAGCGGTTTTGCTCTTCCTTATAATCTTGACTATATCCCCGGGCTTGGCGCCTATGGCTATGATGGCTGGGTCGGTCGCCTTTATCCACGGTAGTTGGTAGGGCTTCACCCGATACTTCCTCAGCACCTCCTCAGCCTCCTCGGGGCTGAGAACCACGTGCTTCGGGACCAACACATGCTTGAATATGTTGAATGGGGGGAACTTCCTAGGGATGAGCTCCACGTTCAGCTTCTTTGCCTCCTGCATGGCGGACCTCGTGTACCTCCCATCCCCCATGATGATGCTTGCTACGGCTCCCTGAGCTTCCATCATCTCCTTCGCCTGCCTCACATACTTAACTCCAATCGTCCTATTCGGTATGCAGAGAATAACCACCTTCTCTCCTTTAGCGTTCTCCACCAAGAAGCTTATTATACCCTCCTTCAGCTCCTCCCTCCTCAGCAACTTATACTCCCTAAGCTCTATGAGCTGAAGGGTCTTCCGCTCCTCAATGGTCATTTCCTCGCTCATCGTCGGTCCCCTAAGCCTTATATCCCATAACCCCACCCAATAAATCTTGCTATTTAAGGCTACATCTATCAAAGTTTAAATAGGGCAATAGAGAACGTTGGTAGGTGAAGGGTGTTTTTGATGGAGAAGAAAATTGCTGTCGCCGCAGTTCTCCTAGTATTGCTTTCATCGTTAGCCGCCGCTGTTCCGTTCGTGAGCGTGGCAGACGCTCAGGCGGGGGATTACGCCACCTTCAGAACAGTCATAGACACGGACAACTACGCCAATTATCAGTGGCTGGAGAAGAGCCTCAGCATAGGAGTATCAAAGTGGGGTGAAATCATAGACGCAAACACGTGGACGGGCCTGGAGTACGGAATGAGGGACGCATTCGCCAACGACAGGGTTGAGCCAATCCAATACCAGTGCGGTTGGTACCTACGCCTGCAATACCGCTCCTACACGTTCGGGGATAGAGACATGTGGGCGTTCGCGATATTCAGCGACACCCACGACTACGGTGGAGATTGGATTAACGTGACGGGCCGCCTCATGGCGCCGTGGGGTGGAAGGAAGACCAGCGGGATGGCTTGGAGCGAACCCATACAAATCCTCCACGATGGGCCGAGGCGCGCCGTAGTTCTATTAACAACCCACGTATACGACGTTCCCCTCCCGGGGGAGTCCTACCCTGTTGCGGATGTTAGGACTCTGGTGATAATCAATAAGGTTTCAAAGTACGTGATGATCATAGACGATGTGATACTGAAGGTTCCGAAGACGGAACTCGGAAACAGAATGGTCAATGTCACATTTAACAGGCAGAGTAAGTGGCATCTTGGGCCGTGGCCGAACCTGCAGAGCGACGTCCTCTTCTGGGGTGTTACAGGCGTCTACGATGGCAATTGGCACACGCACCCAGGCCTATTCCCAGCAGCTCCTCCCCTATACACGTACTACGTTGCCCAGCTAATAGGTGGGGACTACGTTGGCTTCGCGGCCTTTTGGCCCCCGTGCACCGAGTACGCCGCAAATGGCATAGACTATTGGGGGACAGCCCTACCGGATGGTACAGCGTGGCCTAGCTGCCCGCCCACCATACCCCTCGTGGTTGGGCAGTGGCGTGTCCAGCTTGGGTATCCGGGGAATCAGCTGCAGTTTAGGTCCGTCACCGTCTACGGAATAACTGATAGGTATAATGCGAGAAACACGACGCCAGCTATACTAGATGACGAGGTTAAGTATCAACTTGACCTCATATTTAACCCGTGGGACATTCGGGACGCCACCATCGCTGGTGGTGTAACTTATAACCACATCGTAGGTAGGGATGCCGCGCCCTCGGACAGCACGGGCATGATATCCGCCGCCAACTACCTAACGGGGCAGGGGAACAACATAGTCTTCGGCGTGTCGGACATGGACACTGGCTCCCACGCCTTCCGCAGGTACGGAGCCACGAACGATAGACAGAGCTACTACTACGACTGGCCCGACGACAAGAGGGCTGCCATGATGGAGAGGGACCCGGTCACGGGCAACGCCCTCGTGGGTGTTGCGGCGCTCATGGCTGGGGGTCCATACGCAAACCTCGCCTCCGAATACTTCAACGACTTTCTCCCAGTCTTCGCCATCGGGGACTGGATGGCATGGAGGGAAATACTGTGCCCCGGATGCTGGAGCATAAGGAGGTACGTGAGCACCGATGATATCGGCTACGCGATAATCGCAACCTGCACGGACATGAACGGAACCAACGCGCTGGCAATCTGGGGTTGGACCGCGGATGACACATACGCCGCGTGCATGGCGCTCGGAACGACGGTGGACCCCACCACGCTACCCCCGGGAACGGTGGCGGTGGTCCTCGAGATAGACAGGCGCACAACCCCAGCCACCGTAACCATCATAGAGTGCCTAGCGCAATTCACCGAGCACTCCACCGCGGTAGGGATACACGTCTCCTCCTAAACTCGCCCCCATTTTTCTATGTAGAGGTATGTAGAATTCATACAGAATATTTATCAAAAAAACGACGTTCACCTCCACATGGTTGCGGCGCATCGTGGAGGGCTATGGGTGGAGGTAGTTAGGGCGTTCTCCCCAGCGGGGATATCAAGCTTCTTCCAAGTCTGCGATAGGGGGCCGGACGGCTCCCCACTACGCCCCGAGAGGGTTGGCGCCAGGGGTGGAGGCTTCGTCATAAGCACCGGCGTCTTAACGGAGGTGAGGGTGGAGGAATCAAGCGAGGTGGCGATAGATGTCTACATAAATGGTAGGGCCGCCCCGGAGGCTGAAACCACGAGGAGGGTTGTATCCCGCCTACTCTCCATGGTGGATGCACCCTACCACGTCACCGTACACCATAAGGTGGACGTGCCGATTGGGGCTGGATTCGGCTCCAGCGGAGCGGGCGCCCTCAGCACCGCCCTAGCCCTTTCAAGGGCGCTGGGCCTCCACCTCACGTACAACCAAGCTGGCATGGTGGCGCACGTAGCCGAGGTGGAGTGCAAGACGGGCTTGGGAACGGTTGGCCCCCTCATGCTGGGCGGATGCGTGGTAACGGTGGAGCCCGGGGGCCCAGGATACTCCCTCATAGACAGGATAATCCTGCCGCCGGATTGCAGGGTGGTGGCGGCGACCATATCCTCAATCTCCACGAAGAGCGTGCTCTCGGGGGCGAACCTCAGAGCCATAAACGAGGCTGGCGAACGCACACTAAAGAGCATCATGGACGACCCATCCCCGGAGAACTTCATGGCGTCGTGCAGGAGGTTCGCCGTCGAGAGCGGGTTGGCCACGGAGAGGGCTATGAGGATGGTGGATGCCGCGGTGGAGGCTGGTGCGATAGGGGCCACCCAGAACATGGTTGGGGAGGCGGTTCACGCCCTCGCCACCGCCGAGCACGTAGACGGGGTGGTGGAGGCGTTTAGGAAGTTCGTCCCAGACGACCGCATCCTAGTGGCGGAGGTAAGCCCACACGGGGCTAGAATCCTAGGGTGATGCGCATGGCTGGGCGGTTTGGGAGGGTGGCGTGCGGGGGAACATTCGACATGCTCCATAAAGGCCACAGAACCTTCATTAGGAGGGCGTTTGAGGTCGGAGAAAGGGTTGTCATAGGATTAACCACGGACGGGTTCGTGAAGAAGCTCGGGAAACCCCACCCAGTCGCCCCATACGAGGAGAGGATGAAGGAACTAACGGAATTCCTACGCAGGGAAGGCCTACTAGATAGAGCCGAGATAGTACCCCTAAGCAACCCGCATGGCCCAGCCGCGTGGAACGGGACGGTCGACGCCCTAGTGGTGAGCCGGGAGACGGAGCCCAGAGCGAGGGAAATCAACCGATTGAGGGTGGAGGCGGGGCTCCAACCGCTAGAGGTGGTAGTCGTAGACATGGTGCTGGCGGAGGACGGGCTCCCCATATCCACGACGAGAATAAGAGCCGGAGAGATAGACAGGGAGGGCCACCTACTCATACACCCAACGACCAAACTCAAAGAGGGAGAAACCAAAAAACACGAATTCACCGGGAAAGAAATATAAAAAGAAAAAACGCCAGACCTCAGCAGGGATTCCGCACCTAGGAAATAGCCAAGTTTAACTTCCCGATTTTTCTTATATCTCTGGGATGGATGCAAGGGTTACCGGGGTTGCGGAGCTCCCGCTCCACAGGGGCGGGGTTCCCAGGTGGCTCTTCAGGCGCATGGTTAGGCTGGCAAACGGCATAGTGACGGTTATCGTGGAGGAACACGGAACGAAGGAACTTCTAACCCGCCTCTCAGACCCCCACTGGTTTCAGGCATTCGGCTGCGTCCTAGGCTTCGACTGGCACTCCTCAGGCGTTACAACCGTGGTCACGGCGGCGCTGAAGGAGGCACTAAACCCTGAGGAGCACGGCTTAGCGGTCTGCGGCGGTAAGGGGTCTACGTCAAGGAAGACCCCCTTGGAGATCGCGGAGGCCGGGGAGGTCTTTGAACTCCCCGAGGATGAGGTCAGCCGCCTCCAGTACGCCAGCAGGATGGCTGCAAAGGTTGATAACGCCGCGATACAGGCCGGCTACCCACTATACCACCACGCGTTCCTCCTATCGGCGGACGGCTTGTGGGCTGTGGTTCAGCAGGGCATGAACCCGCGGGACGGAACAGCCAGACGCTACCACTGGCTCTCAAACCGGGTGGAGAGCTTCGTCGTGGAGCCGCACGCCGCCATCGTGGGGGACGCCGTGAGGAGCCGCGCCCTAGACATGACCGCTAGGGAGAGCGAGGGATGCCGACGAGCCTCAACCGACATAGCTAAGGAAGGCCCGGAGAGAGTTGCCAGATTGCTGAGGGCTATCAGGCCGGCGCACCAGAAGTCCCTAGGGGAGTGGGTTAAGGAGGCTGGGGGAGGCTACGAGGTGAAGGTGCTACGGCTGCCGAGAAGGCTCAACTGGGACGCCCTAAGGAGGGTCTACGAAACACAGCCGAGGAACTACGAGGAGCTGCTGGGGGTGAGGGGGATAGGCCCCGCCACAGTCCGCGGCCTAGCCCTCATATCCGAACTCATATACGGAGAAGCCCCAAGCTGGCGCGACCCAGTCAAATACAGCTTCGCCTTCGGCGGGAAGGACGGCGTCCCACACCCCGTAGACAGGAAGGCCATGGACCAAGCCATAAAATTCCTAGAGGAAGCCATAGAAAGGGCCAAAATAAGGGAGAAAGAGAGGCTAAACGCCCTAAGAAGGCTGCAAAAATTCGCACCAAAGCCTACTAAGGTATAAAAGATGCACCCC
>CAZKUI010000029.1:0-12572 GCA_964555905.1 uncultured Candidatus Bathyarchaeia archaeon
GCTCCTGTTGGTGGTGTTGAGGTTCCGATGAACGTCCCAGCGGTCTTCATACACTCCCCGCTATTCGTTCTGGCGTTGGCGCTCGTTCTCGCGTTCTCAGCCATCATAGCAACCAAAAGGGTGGGGAGCTAGCAACAAACCCCCTACACTCCATATTCCCTCGGAGTAATCCCGAATGGCGTACCCACAGAGAACGCATAACGCAAATTTTATAAACTCAGCGATGAACCTCGCATGAGGAAGCTTCCATGTCGGAGGAGAAAGTAGTAAACACGTTAAACGAGTTCCTGAAGAGGATGGAATTAAAATTCAAGTATGATGAGAAGGCGAGGGCGTTCTTCGTCCCATTCCGAATAGACGATAGGGATTTCATGATTTTCGTCACAATTAGGGGTAAGTGGATAACCACCGCATCCCTAATAGTCAGAAACTCGGACCTCCCACCAGACCTAAACAGGGAGGAGTTCTACGCCCGCCTACTCAAGGAGACATTCTACCTCAACGAGGTAACCTACGGGCTGACGAAGGATAACGACGTGGTGGTCCACGCCGAAACGCACGTAGACGCGCTCAGCTTCGAGAACTTCAAGACGGAATTCTGGTCCGTGGTCTACGGCATAAAGCACTTCCTAGACAGGATATTCCCGGAGTACCCGTCCGTAAAGCTCGCGAAGCCCAAAGCCTACTACATATTGTAGACCCCACCATCCATTTTTCTCCACCAGATGGAGGCTAAGCTCCTAGAGTGAGGAAAAAACGAAGGGGGACGCCCATCACTCATGGAAGCTAGAAATCCATTCAGGCCTCTGCGGGGCTTCGCCTCTCTCTAGGATGCCAATCCACCCCTCGTCTGTGAGGCGTTGCTCCATGGGCCACGGGAACTCGTAGTAGGAGAACGTTGGACCGGCGGCGGCGATGAGGCGGCCTTCCGGGCTCTTGTAGACGATGATGGCGAAGTCTAGGTAGCCGCACCCCACCTCCAAGACGCGCCCCGTGTTTGGGTCCGTGTGCACATCCGCAACTATGGTGGACCTCCAACCCCTCTCAGATATGCCGTGCAGAAGACCCTCGTAGGCGGCTCCCATCCCTTGGATGAGGGACCGCTCCTCCTCACTGAGAGATTCACCGCTAAGCTCCTTCACCGAAATCTCCGCCAGCTTCAGGAGTAGCTCCCTGAGATTGCTCAGCTTCCCCTCAAAGAAGGGGTCTAGTAGGCCTAGGGCTCTTAGGCCGTTCATGGTTGCGTCGCATAGGCCCGCTAGGCGGCTGTAGAACTGCGGGTTTGGCTCAACGTATCCGGGTGGTTTCGTGGGGACTATCCCTATTACGGTGTAGGACTGCTTTGCGTAGAGTATGGTGTCGTGCCTCAGCTCCGCCCAAGAGCCTAGGGCGGTGTTCAATTTTTCATCCAGCCACGCATCGGTCTGCATGAAGGTTGGAACCCCGCTTGGAGGCTCCTCAAGGAGCGGCTTCAGCGTGTAGAGCCAGCTCCAGTAAATGTTCTGAGTCCAGTTCTCCACGCTGTACGCGGAGAACTCCCCCTTCAGCTTCTCCAGCTGCTCCGCGTAGCCTAGGTACTCAGCCTTGTCCTCGGCTAGGTGCACCTCAGCCCTCCGCGAGCCCAGAACAGCCATCACGTCAAGCCCCTTGGGTAGAAGCCTCCCCTCAACCCTATCGAAAACAAGCTCCTGAAGTATGTAGGAGTCCGGCGTGAACCGCTGACCCATAAATCTTAAGCCAACCAGCTCTTCCTTTTGCCACGGGTATATCGGCGAGGAGATTATCTTCGCGTCGTTTAACTCGAAGAGCTTCTCCTGCACCACCGCCAACTTCTCAGCGTCGGCGAGTTCATCTAGGCTTGGGGTTCCCCCGTAGACTTCGTCCATGACGGTCTGGTAGTCGTAGACGGTGAGATCGTCGCAGTACCCCACTAGGAAGGCGGTCGTTAGGTATATCTCCTCCCAGATGCGCATCATCCACGCATCCTCCCGCAGCGCCGAAACCAGCAGCAGTGCCTGTAGGGTTTGGAGCGTGGACTTAGCTTGAAACCGCATCCTCCCAAGCCACATCATCGCTAGGAAGTACGCCCTCAGTTCGTCGCTTCTGGTGTAGTGACCCCTAGGTATATACTGCGTGTAATCCTCAACGTACCCAAAGATGGGGCTCTCATACATCCCCCCGTGCTCCTTAATCAGCTTCAACTCCGCATCCACCAATTCTACGGCTGGGTCTGGGATGGTGAAGTTGGGGTTTAGGAGCCTCGCCGCAACGGAGAAGTAGGCGACATTCCTCAGCGCCGCCTCCCTTACGTCTCCAGCCGCCTCCCCATACTGCCGAAGGGAGGCGTCCACCATGCCCTCCACCATCCTCGAGAGGTTCCCCCTAAACCTCTCCTCCTCCAGCCTCGCTAGGAACTCGTCAAAGAAGACGTGGTATATGTGGAGCATGGAGTCCGCCGTCACGAATATGGGAATCCCCGCTAGGCGTAGGCGTTCATAGGCGTCGGCGAAACTGTCTACCTCATCGAAGTAAACGACCACGAAGCCGTTCTTCCTCAGAAGGCTTAAAGCCTCATCACTTAGGTGGAAGAACCTGTCTACGTCCTCTAAGTTCTCCACCTCATTAAGGCTTAGGGGTAGGCGGTATTGAGGCGCGGAAGCCCCTAAGACCACGATCTCATCCACAACCGCCGAGTACGGACCCCTACCCAGGGAAGTGGACCTACGGATTATGTTCGGGGGACCGGGCGGTGTTGGTGGCGGTCTACTCAACCAGAGAAACGCCAATCCTAAGATGAGGATAAGAACTACCGCTATTAACATCTTCACGTCCGCAGCCCTCCTTAACCTCCCAGATTCCATCTTAAACACACCACATTTCTGCAAAATTTAAAGCAATTTTTTCTTAAAAACCTTCGCCTGTTCGAAAAATTGAACGTGTACGTCCAAAATCTAGAACAGCCATACGCGCCCTAAATAAGCGTGAAACCGCCACTTCTTAAAAAATCTTTAATTGCCAAAACAACAACCTGTAACGGGTGATTGAATGTACAGGCTACTCATGCCCTACACCTACGTGAAGAGCTCGGAGGTCGCAGCGTGCATCGACGGCTACGAACTCCTAATGATCGCGGCGGGAGTATTCCACCCCGGCTGGGATATAGACCAAAAGATGGTGAAATTTTATGGAAGAGTTAACCCACCCTGCTGGACGTTCCACGCCAGCCACTCAACTCCACCGACAAAATTTAAGCATTTCAGAATGAATCTGGCAAGCAAGCCGAGCAGGGAAATAGAAAAGGCGTTAAGAAGCCATATTTTGGCTGTATCTGCCATAGCGGAAGAGAAGAAACCAAACATCCTAACCCTACACTCAGGTTCGGTCAAAAACGTCGAAGAGAGGGACGATGGAATAGAAAACGTGATAAAGAATATCGAAAGCGTGATAGGCACCGCCGAGGAGGAGGGGGTCATACTGGCGTTAGAGACGAAGGAGAGGAGGTTGAAGGGGGACCTATACTTCATCGGCTCTATGTACCAGGATTTATTAGAGATTAAAGAGGGTGTAGAAAGCGATTACGTCAAATTTACCTGCGATATAGGACACTTAAAAACGATGGGCGGGATCGCCTACATCAAGGAGGCTATACGGGAATTAGGCGAGGACATAGTTCATGCCCACATACACTGGAACGATTCTAGAGCGGATTTACACCAACCATTAACGGCGATAAGGGGGGATGAAATGGAAGAATTCGAGAAGATAATAAAACTGTTCATGGAGGAGACGTCTATATCCCACCAGCAATACGGAACCTTCACATTAGAAATACCCCATAAAAGCGTTGCAAGCCCCCCCAAGTACGGTTCAACCGTAGAAGAGCAGGTGGAAAGCGTTAGGATTTTGAGGAGGATGCTGGAAGCGCACGGGATGTAGACCCTTAAAGGCTGGCGCCGGGGGTGGGATTTGAACCCACGAGGGCCGCATGGCCCACGGGCTCTCCAGGCCCGCCCCCTACCTGACTAGGGTACCCCGGCTTCACGATTATCTATGGTGGTTGGCGGCTCCTTTTTAGTTTTCGTTTTGGGCGTTTATGTCTTATGCCGTTTATGGCTTAAGTGTTGGAGGAGCGATATTATACTGAAATGACGTTGCGTCCATTTAGGGTTTCTAAGCCGATTGTGGGGATGGTTCACCTTAAGCCCCTCCCGGGCTCCCCCATGTACGGTGGGGATTTCAGGAGGGTGGTGGATTCCGCTTTGGAGGATGCTGGTAGGTTGGTGGATGGGGGCGTAGACGGGTTGCTCGTGGAGAACTACTGGGACATGCCCTACCAAGCTGGGAAGGCGGCTTCGGAGACGGTTGCGTCCATGGCGGTCATCACCGCGAAGATAGTTGACGAGTTCGGCGTCCCGGTTGGTGTGAACGTGTTGAGGAACGACGCTGAGGCAGCCTTGGCGGTCGCCGCGGCTTCCGGGGCTAGGTTCGTGAGGGTGAACGTCTATGGGGGTGCCTACGTCTCCATGGAGGGGCTACTGGTGGGCGAAGCCCGGGAGATCCTCAAGCTTCGGAGCCTGCTCCACGTAGAAGCGGAGATTTGGGCGGACATACGCGTAAAGCACGCCTGGCCCCTCACGCAAATCCCCATAGAGGAGGAGGCCCTAGATGTCTACGGCAGATGTCTAGCCGACGCGCTCATCCTAACGGGGCGGCGCACGGGAACTCCGCCGGAGAGGGCGTCCCTGGAGGCGGTTAGGAGGGCGGTTCCAGACGCGCCGCTCGTCATAGGGAGCGGGCTGAACCCGGAGAACGCCGTGGAGCTGTTAAGGCTGGCGGATGGGGCCATCGTTGGAACCTACTTCAAGGAAGATGGCGTCATAGGGCGCCCGGTGGACGTAGACAGGGTTAGGAGGTTAATGGATGCAGTTGAACCCCTACGCCGTGGGAGCGCCTAGCCTCCAGCGTCAGCTGGGACTACGAGGATTTCATCCCCGTCCTTCACTGGTTCATCCGGTATTCTGCGGATGTTCCTCCCCCCGCTGACGAAGACGAATACGCTGAGCATATCCTCGTTTATCTTACCTCCATGCCTCCTCCTGAGGGCCTGCACGAACCTCTCCCTGAAGCGCTCTAGGAGCTGACCGTAGGTGGAGCCTTCAGGTATCTGAAGCACCTCAAACTTCTCGCTTGTTCCGAAGTACTCCGCTATGTCCCTGCCGACGTACCTCACTCGAACCTCCATAGCCCAGACGGAATATTCAGGGGGAGCGTATTTCAGCGTTTCGACGCCCGCTCCATCCTAAGCGTGGAATCCAGCCATTTAAGATAGTCTTTGGAGCCTCCGTGTATAGTAACGGCAACGATCTCCGGAACCTGATAGGAGTGAAGTTTCTTGACTGTCTCCATCAACTCCTCTAGTAGGTCGATGCGCGACTTGACGAGCATTAACGCTTCTTCAGCCCCGTCTACGCGTCCCTCCCACCAGAATAGCGACTGCACCCCCGGGACGATGTTCACGCAGGCCGCCAGCCTCCTCTCCAGTAGGGTATTGGCGATGCGTTGCGCCTCATTCACATCCGACGCAATAACTAACACGATAAGGTGCATCGAACCTCAACAACTAATTAACATCGCCCTGTTAGGTTTGACTCCCCTCACCCAATTCTCTCTTTTTACTCCCCTCTCTCGGCGATTTCACCTCCAAGAAGGTTTTAATTATCACATGAATTCTGTCCTTCAACGATAAGGCCACCGCAACGGCGACGCCAATCCCTATACCAGCGCCGATACCATACGCCAGCGCCCTAGTGAATATGTAAAGGATTTCCACCTCAATCCCCATTTGAGCCAGGCCCATTATTATCACTATGTAGTAGATGAACAGCCTAACACCAAGCCCTATGATCTCCGCCATTTCAATTTCAGCCTTCTTCATAGAGACCTCTACCAGCATTCCAACGTACTTGCCGATTATGGTGCCAACGATTATGATGAACATCCCCGCTAAAAGGTTGGGGAGGTAATTGAGTATAGTCGCCATAGCCTCCGACAGCCAAGGGATATTGGCTACATTAACAGCCCCCACAAGAAATACGAACGTTATAATCCAACGAATAAAGGATGCCAAAAATCCAGCAGGGTCGGTGCCCACCGTCCTCGTAAACGAATCTAAAAACGTGCCGCTCGTGAATTTGTTAATCTTATCCTTAAATGTAAGCACCACCCTTTGACTTATCCAGCCAATGATATAACCCACGACTATGTATAAAACCATGGTGGCTATGCCGGGAAGAGCAAATATGTAATTGAGAACTCTTTGCACGAGCCTCAGCCACACATCCTCTAAATTATCCTCTAAAACTCGGAGGCCTGTAACATCTAGAGTTGGCAACATTCATCGCCTAAATTAAAAAACGTTAAAAAATTTAAGAATTGCGGTAAATATTGGTAGTGGATTAGAAAATCCTTAAATATTCTCTTTTATCTCGGATTAGTGATGGAATCGCTCGAAGAGACCGGTGAAAGGTTTATATCAAAAATTTATAGGGGCATCATTATAGCCCTGTTCCTGTTCGTCGTATTATATGTGATTTTAGCTCCAACTGGCCTGTCCCCATCCGGTAGGGGCGCCATTTCCCTTCTCTTCCTTACAGTATCCCTGTGGGCATCCGGGCAGTTCCCCTCATCCTACATAGCGGTTTTGGCGGTCGCCGCACAACCAGTGCTCGGGATACAGAGCGCTGAAAGGGCGTTTCTGGGCTTCTTTCGCTTTACAATATTCTTCATTTTGGGTTCATTTCTCATAGGCTCCGCCGTGGAGAAGTCTGGACTAAGTGAGAGGTTTATTCGGTGGGTTATCCGGAAATCTAGGGGGGATACGAGGGTTATATTATTTATATTCATCTTCTTAGCGGGATTCCTCACGTGGTTTATCCCCGACCCTGCTGTTGCGGCGATATTCGTCCCCATGGTGCTAAAAACTTTAGAGTGGATGAAGGTTGACGCCAATAGGAGCAATTTTGGGAAGGCACTGCTCATCGGAACGGCGTCCGCGGCGGCGACCGGCGCTGTGGCAACCCCGGTGGGTGCGGTGGCTAATATGTTAGCAGTACACTACCTCTACGAGTTCTTCGGTGTTAGGTTTAGTTTTTTAGATTGGACCATTGCAGCGGCTCCACTTGCGGTTCTCTCATTTCTCCTCATATGGCTGGTAGCGCTTTTACGGTTTCCTCCAGAGACTCCAAGAATAGAAGTTAAAATTGATTCTTCTGAAAAGATGGGTAGCTTTTCTCTTAAGGAAGTGAAAGCTTTAGCGATTCTCCTTCTCGCTATATTTTTGTGGGTTTTCTGCGCGGACGTAATCCCGATGGCGCTATCCTCCCTGCTCTGCGGTCTGGTTGCCATACTGCTGAGGGTAACGACTTGGAGGGATGCGATGAGAGGGAAATATGGCTTGCTCCTCCTCTTTGGTGGGGCATTATCCCTTGGGGATGCGCTAAAAAATACGGGAGCTGGCGACTGGATTTCAGAGTCCATACTCACGTATGCGCCGGCTGAAGCCCCCATACTCCTCATTTTTATCATAGGTGCAACCTCCCTACTACTTGCCACGTCTATAAGCGATGCGGCTACAATAGCGGTTCTTGGGCCCATAGCCATGGGCATTGCGAAGGATGTGCCACTCAACCCGAAGATATTCGCGTTGATGACGGCGATTCCAACCGGATTTGGGTACATCCTACCTGAGGGGAAGGCGCCCATCGCCATAGCTTATAAAACGGGCCTCATACGCAGAAGCGACATCATGAAGCTAGGGTTGATTATGAATGTAATCAGTCTATGCCTGTTTGCGCTATTTATATACACGTGGTGGAGTTGGCTTGGCATAGTCTGGAGGTGAGGGTGCCGAATTTGTTGTGGTAACCCGTCTACCTATACCTTCAGCTGTGGCTAAAATCATTAATTCGTGTCCCCCTGTTAGTGTTGATTGAGAGGGTGAAAATGGAGTTCTCACCGGAGTTTGAGAGGTATAGTAGGCAGATGATGATTGAGGGTTGGGGTGTAGACGGTCAGAGGAGGCTGAGGAACGCAAGGGTGGTGGTTGTTGGGGTTGGGGGCCTCGGTTGCCCCGCCTCCGTCTACTTAACGGCCGCTGGCGTGGGCCACCTGCTCCTCGTGGATAGGGGGAGGTTCAAACTGAGCAACCTCAACCGCCAGATTCTCGGGTGGACTGGAGACGTGGGGAGGCTGAAGGTTGAGGCCGCCAAAGAGAAGTTGGAGGCCTTAAACCCCGAGGTTAAGGTGGACGCGTTAGCTGTTGAGGTAACCAAGGAGAACGCGAGGGACTTGATACGTGGCGCCTCGGTCGTGGTAGACGGGATGGACAACTGGAGAACCAGATTTATCATCAACGAGGCGTGCGTGAGGGAGCGCATACCATTCATCCACGCTGGAGTTTCCGGGTTCCACGGGCAACTGACCACGATAATTCCGGGGGAAAGCCCGTGCCTGAGGTGCATATTTCCGGAGAACCCTCCCGAGATGGAGCTATTTCCGGTGCTCGGCGCCACACCATCCCTATTCGCCTCACTCCAAGTGATGGAAGCCATAAAAATCATCACGGGAATAGGGGAGCCCCTCACCGGGAGAATGCTATTCTTTAACGGAAAAGACATGGATTTCGCACTCATAGAAGTGAAGAGGAACCCAAACTGCCCCACATGCGGGGAGGCATCCGACTAAGGAAGCACCCTCTATTCAGGCGACGAGTAATAGGAGTAGTATTACGAGTAAGCCGAGTAGGACGAGTATCATATTGTATGATAGGATTCCAGTTTGGATTCTTCTGGCGTATTTCGACGCAGCTACTAGGGCTTCCGCCACGGTGTAGTTGAATTGGTCTATAGTGCCCACTTCTATTTCCTCCAGCACGCTCCATAGCGCTTTCAACAGTCCCTCTACGAAGACCTTGTTGTATACGGCGTCTACGTACAGGGCGTTCTGGAGTAGGGAGTGCACCCGCCTTCCGATGTATCCGGTTCTGAGTCGCGCCGGCGGTACGAGGTTCGTGGGGTAGGCGGCGGCGAAGGATAGGAGGCCGACCCCTAGGACGAGCGTGGTGCAGAGTGTGGATGGAAGGTGTGGGTTCAGGCTTAGGTGCGCGTTTACTGCCATGAATTGGGCGAGTGGAACCTCAAGGAAGCCGGATGCCGTGGACAACGCCGCTAGGATTAAGGTTGGGAGGAGCATGGTCGCTGGCGGCTTGTGGGTTTGCATCTCGGCGTGGGCTTCTCCACCCCCGAGGAATATGAGGTAGAGCCACCTTAGGCTGTAGGCTACCGTGAGGAGCGATGTGCATACCATGAGAGCGAGTAGAGCGTAGTTTCCGGCCTCCATCATGGATTCGAAGATTAGCTCCTTGCTCCAGAATCCGTTGAAGGGTGGGATTCCAGATAGCGATAGCACCCCCACGAGGCTTGCGGCGAAGGTGGTCGGCAACTCCCTCCTTAGGCCCCCCATCCTCCTTATGTCCGTGGTTCCCGTGGCGTGCATGACTATGCCGGCGCAGAGGAAGAGCAGCGCCTTAAATAGCGCGTGGCTTAGGAGGTGGAACTGGCTGGCAAACCAAGCTAGCTCCGTCCCAACCCCGAGGCTCGCCATCATCATGCCCAGCTGGCTGATGGTGCTGTATGCGAGGACACGCTTAATGTCGGTCTGCGTGAGGGCTGCTGCAGCCGCCATCAACGACGTGAACGCCCCAACGTAAGCCACCGCCGTGAGCCACGGTTGCAGACCGCAGAATAGGGTGTGGGTTCTGGCGATGAGGTAGACACCCGCCTTCACCATGGTGGCTGCGTGTATAAGGGCGGAGACGGGAGTTGGACCCTCCATGGCGTCGGGGAGCCACACGTGGAGGGGGAATTGGGCTGATTTACCCATGGCGCCGAGGAGTATGAAGATGGAGATGGTGAGGATGGGTAGTGCGCCTCCACCGTCTACATAAGCCTTCACAGCTTGGACGTCGAATGTTCCCGTGTGTGCGTATATCATGAGTATGGCGGCGAGGAGGAACACGTCGCCGACCCTCGTTGTGATGAACGCCTTCATCCCCGCTCTGGCGGCGCTGGGCTTGTGGTACCAGAATCCGATGAGGGCGTAGGAGCATAGGCCGACCACCTCCCAGAATACGTAGAGTTGGAGTAGGTTTCCAGCCATCACTAGGCCCGTCATGCCGCCCACGAAGAGGAGCATGAAGAAGTAGTAGCGTCCTTGGCCTTCCTCCTCAGCCATATAGCCGACCGAGTAAAGCATGACGAGGAGGCCGATCCAAGCGGCCACATTTGCCATGAAAACGCTGAGCGGGTCTAGGAGGACGCTGAGTTCCAGGCCAAGGGTTGGAATCCACAGCGTCCTGAGCGTGGTGGGGCCCCTCCCAACCACCATGGGGATTAGGGACGACGCGAGCACGGCGGATACGGCGTTTACGGCGACCGCGTACCAGCCTGTTAGGCTTCGCTTCGCTTTAGCCACCGCGAAGGCTGGTGTAGCCCCGGCGAGGGGTACGAGCCAGCATAGCCACGCCTGCAGGGCTTGTGCAACCATTTCACACACCTCCAACGGCTTGGGCGTATGGGTGTATGAGTTGTAGGACGATCTGCGGGTAGACCCCTATGAGGATGACGAGCGCCGCGTCTACGAGGATGGGTATGATCATGGTTGGTGGGGACTCACGCACCTCCTCTAGGCCGTGCCTAAGCTCTTGGAAGAACATCCTGCGGACAGCCCAGAGGTAGTAGCCCATGGTGAGGGCTGTGGAGAGCATGCCTATAAGGGCGACTGGGAGGTAGCCCGCCTCCACGACGCCTAGGAATATCATCCACTCGCTGGCGAACCCAGCTAGGGGAGGAACCCCCGCGATGGACAGCCCACCCAGGAGCATGCAGGATGAGGTGATGGGCATACGCCCCGCCAGCCCCCCGAGCTCGTCTACGTTCCGGGAGTGGGCGCTGTGGATGACGGAGCCGGCGCAGAGGAGTAGCATATCCTTGGAGATTCCATGGGTTACTACGTGAAGTAAAGCCCCGCATATGCCGAGCGGGTTTCCACTCGCTATTCCCAGCATTATGTATCCGATTTGGTTTATCGAGCTGTAGGCGAGGATGCGCTTAATCTGCCTCTGCATCACCGCCATGAGGGCTCCCCAAATCATGGTGAGAAGCGCTATTGCGAGCAGTATGGGCTTGATGTCCATCATGAGGTGGATGAGACATGGGTATGCGACGCGCATAATCCCGTAGACGCCGCACTTTATGAGAACACCACTAAGAAGAGCGTGGATCGGAACGGGAGCCTCGGAGTGGAAGTCCGGGAGCCACGTGTGCAGGGGGAATATGGCGGCTTTTATTCCGAAGCCCGCGAAGAGCAGTACGGATATTGGTATGAGGGAGCCTAGGTGTAAGTCGGCTAGGGCGAAGTGTAGACCTAGAATGTCTAAGCACCTAGTTTCAGCATATATCCACGCCACCCCGGTTAAGACTAAGATTCCTCCAATCAGCATGTAGATGAAGTATTTTATTGAGATGAGGCGGCATGGACCGGAACCCCAAACGTAGACTAGGAGCGCCGTGGGGATGGTGACGAGTTCGTAGAATATGATGAAGTGGACTAGATTTGTGACGAGAACCGTTCCGAGCATGGAGACGGCGAAGAGAAGTAGGCATATATAATACGCCTCTATGGACGGAACTTCAAACGGGCTTTTACGCCTCGGCACATATTCAGGCCATGCGAGAGCCTCCTTATAGGCAACCGAGTAATAGACGCTCTCCCGAATCTCCCTTAGGTGGATTACCTCCACGCGGCTCATGTAGGATATGGAGTAGAGGGCGGAGAGGGCGGACAGGGAGACCGCCAAGAGCGCCAACGGGAGGCTTAGTCCATCCGCGAATAGGTGTAGTCCCCCACGGAACGTTAACACTGGAATGTGATAGAACTCCCTTATGGGGGCGCCAGTTCTAACCACGTGGTGAGCCGCGTATAAGAGAAGCGCTGTGGAACTTAATAGGGTGATGGCGGAGATAATTCCGCACGCCTTCCTTCCCATATCTATGCCTAGGAGGAAAGGTATGGAAATGACGAGAACCCCAATCAACGGCATCAGAGACGTTAAAAGTAGTATCGACCCCGGCATCATCCATCACCCCCTACGCCGATGCACATTCACTTTAATCGGTGAATATCGCAGATACACCCACATGGACACGCTATATTCCCCCCATTTGTGCGGTAGTTTGAATATAGAGGGATAGAAGTCCCAAAGCCAATTGCGGATATACGCCCAGCAGGACGAGAATTATGCCGCTTACTAAAAGCGGCACGATCATGGTGAAGGGCGGGTCGTGCGCCCCCTCCAAACCCCTTCTAATTTCTTGGAAGAATATTCGGCGTATAGTCCATAGGTAGTAGCCCATGGTTATAATTGAGGATGCCAGTCCTATGAGGGCAATAGGTAGATACCCTGCCTTGATTACGCCTAGGAATATCATCCACTCGCTGGCGAACCCAGCTAGGGG
>CAZKUI010000030.1:0-12434 GCA_964555905.1 uncultured Candidatus Bathyarchaeia archaeon
CCTCCCCGGAGCTCCACGATTATCTCTTGGAGCATCCCCCTGAATTCCTCTACCAACTCTTTGGGTCTCTCCTCGGTTCTCCCCTCAGCGTAAAGGCGGTAGACGGGTTCCGTCCCGCTGGGCCTGACCAGTATGGAGCTTCCATCCCCAAACCAGACCTTCACCCCATCTATGGTTACCACGCGTTCACCCTTAACCCGTCTACGCAGCTCGTCCATTATCGCATCCCTCAGCTCAACGGGATACTCAACCCTCGCCTTCTCTATGTAGTACCTCGGGAGTTCATCCAACAGCTCCGATAGTGGCCTTTTCTCCCGGGCTAGGAGGTCGAGCATGAGGGCGACCGCCATGGCGCCGTCCCTCACTGGTTGGTGAGGCCCGTAGAAGATGCCTCCGTTCTCCTCTGCGCCGAGCTTCGCCCCGGTCTCCAGCATGGCGTGGGAGACCACCACGCTCCCAACCCTCGTCCAGCGGACTCTCCCGCCCATCTCCTTAGCCACGTCCTCGATGATGGTGCAGGAGCTGATCGGCGTGACTATCAACTCCCCGGGGTTTTCCCTGAGGAATTCCCTCTCAAGGAGGGCGAATGTTCTGTCCCCCCAGTGAACTACGCCCCTGTCGTCGGCGAACAGCGTCCTGTCGGCGTCCCCGTCGTGGGCGGCTCCCAAATCCGCCCCAACATCCCTCACGGCGTTAGAAAGCCCCCCTAGGTATTCGGGGCGTGGCTCCGGCGGCCTCCCGGGGAAGGAGCCGTCTATGTGGGAGTTTATGGCGTAGACGCGGCATCCAAGCTCCCTAAGGAGCCTCGGGGTTGAGAGGGCGCCAACCCCGTTCCCCGGGTCCACCACCACCCGGAAGCCCCTTCTCCTAATGGCGTCTACGTCTACGTGACTCTTCACAGCTTCCAAGTAGACATCCAGCACCCCTGAAAGCCTATGCGTGGAGCCAAGTCCCCTCCAATCCGCCCTAAGGAACCTCTCCTCGAAGAATATCTCCTCGACCTTCACCTCCTCCTCCCTCGGTAGTTCAACGCCGTTGCTCGCCACGACCTTTATCCCCACGTACTCCGGGGGGTTGTGGGATGCGGTGATGATGACTCCCCCATCCATGCCGAAGTGCTTAACGGCGTACTGAATGGCTGGGGTTGGCATCACACCCACATCGTATATCGTTGAGCCGGCGGAGTGTAGACCCGCCTCGACAGCCCTCTGGACCATGAGGCTGCCGAACCGCCCGTCCCTCCCAACGATGAGGCGCCCGCCACCGAAGTAGGCACCAACCGCTAGGCCAACTCGGAGGGCGAGCTCGGGCGTGAGCTCCCTGTTAGCGACGCCCCGGATTCCGTTGGTCCCGAAGAGCCGCCTGCTCAAGGGGGATGCCTCCACGTAGACCTAAACGTCATATCTGTGAGGTGGGGTAATAAGGCTTCTACGCCTAAACGCTTATCTCCACGGAAATCCGCAATTTTCAGCGTGCAGCATCCAATTGCGGCGGCATCCGCCATCGTGAGTAGAGAGGGAAAGATCCTACTCGTTAGGCGTAGGGTGGAGCCGGATGTGTGGATGCTCCCCGGGGGCATAGTGGAGTACGGGGAGCGTGCGGAGGAGGCGGCGAGGAGGGAGGTGAAGGAGGAAACCAACGTAGACGTGGCTGTGAAGCGGCTGGTAGGCGTCTACAACCTCATCAGGAAGAAACGTGGAGCGCACTACGTGGTAATATGCTACGACGCAAAATACACGGGAGGCACCATCAAAGCCAGCGAGGAAATCGAGGAGGCTGCTTGGTTCAAGCCAGATGAAATACCGCGTTTACATACCTTAGAAATAACGGTGATGGCGCTCAGGGATGCAGGCTATATACCCTAAACTAGCATGAGAACCTTCGCGGCGGCGATCACGCAGAGAACCCCAAGCAGGTCCGAGACCGTTGTGAGTATTGGTATGGTGACGTTGTCCGGGTCTAACCCGAGCCTCCAAGCTACGAACGCCGTGAGGATGGAGAGTGTAACCACGGGAACCATGAGCATGAGCCCCGCCATTAGGCAGACCGCAACCACGATGTGCAGCGCCGCGGAGCGTATGCGCATCAGCCCGGTGAAGAAAGAGGAGAAGAAAGCCAAAAACGTCGTTGAAAATACAACTACAAACGTAACGGCGGCTAAGAGGTTTCTTAAGCTCCCCTCAGCCTTCATCCCCGGCCTAATTAGTCCTAGGGCTAGGAGGGTTGTAACCTTTGAGGAGACCACGCACGCTATGTCGTTTCCGAGGTCGTTTATCGGGGGTACCAACACGAGTAGGGCTGGCAGTGCAATCCAGATTTCAACTCCGAAGTTGAGCGCCACGCCTGTAGCCATCTGGGCCAGGGTCACCAACATGAGCGTGGGCAGGCTCTCCTTCACAACCCTCCAGAAAATGGTGGCCATTTACACCCACCCCTCCACAATCCAGTAGGCGGCTAGGAGGCATAGAACCGCCACCACATCCCCCACCGTCGTGATGATCGGCCCCATCACGTTATCCGGGTCTACACCGAACTTGAACACGAGGATGGCGGCGACGGTGGCGAATGGAGTGAGAAGTACGGATGATAGGGCTCCTCCAACCAAACCTACCAGCATGAGCTTCAGAACCCCTATGGACTGCACGTGAAGCAGCGTGCAGATGAAGTGCGACAAAAACCCAGCCCAGACCGATACGACCACGCTCAAAAACATGGATGCGGAGAGGTTCTCAAGCAACTCCGGGTTTAGTCCTATCTTCGGCTCTATGGTGCCGACGTGGAGGGCTGTCCCGAGTCTAGCGCTCATAGCCCCCGCGATGCTCCCCCTCAACGCGAGGAAACCCGGGAGGAGAAACACCAAGCTTGGAACCCTCTCAATAAAATCTAGCATGCTAGCTAGGAGGAGACCCGCCACGGTGCCGCCGGATATCGAAATCAGCTCTGATAACGTGCTCTCTCTGACCATCTTCCACACTTGAGCCACAGCCGCCATCCCCTTGCGGTGGCTCCGCCATCACCTACACCCTTAAACTGGCAAGTTTAACACCACTACCCCCAATTAACTTTTTGGTGCACATCCAGCGCCATCGGCATCATTCGCCGCCCATCCACATCACAGATTGATCTTAAAATCGCATCCCCAGCCCAGTAAAGCCCGAACGTTTACATCCAACATAACCCATGAACCGAAGATTTATTATCTCCGAATTAAGATTCTTCTTTTGTAGAATGAGGTGCGTCTCGGTTGATTAACTTGGTGTTTCTGGTGATTTTCATTCAGGCGGTTTTAACCCTACTAGCGGCCGCCATCATACTGCGTTCGTACATCCGCAGTCGCCTAACTCCGGAGCTGTACTTAGGTCTGCTCTTCTTGGTGTTAACGGCCTGGGGCATCGTAAGAGTTGCACTGTTAGTTTCCGCGTTGGAGGCGGGGGTAGCCTCCCTGTTCCGCATTCTCGGCGTGGTCCTTGGGCCCGGAAGCTTCGTTCTCACCTACCTATTCATCACAGACCTGGTGGAGAGGAGGCATAATCTTCCGGTTCTAGCGGTGCTTTTAACCGCCACCGGCGTTCTGCTCGCGTCCGCACTGATCTACGAGAGCGCCGGCGGAGTCTGGATGGCGGGTGTAAAAACTCTGATCTCCAACCGCATCATACCAACCTGTATACTAGTCATGTCGGTTACATCGGGGTTTTACCTCATTTACAAGATAATTCAGCTCTATAAGGAGCTCCTGAGGATGGTCAGGTGGAGGGTGAGGGTGAAGCAGCAAATCCTCCTCATACTCCTCGGCTGCGTGGTGGGGAACTTCGGATTTTTAGCGGCTGCTCTCTTGCAGGTGGCGCTCCGCCTGAGGCCTGTAGTCTACACGGCCATGGTTCATTACCTCGTGGCGTGGGGCGCCCTGATAATCCTGATCGCCTATAGGTTAGCCCCGCACGCCCCGTACATGCTCATGGCACGCCTGACCCAGCTGTTGGTAATACATGAATCCGGTCTACCCTGCTTCACGTACAACTTCTCCGAGGTGCCCGTCGACGAGATGCTCCTCTCCGGGCTGCTCAGGGCTATATTCAGCGTGGGGGATGAGTTCTTCGGGTGGCGTACCGGCCTAAGGCAGTTTGTGTGGGGTGAAGCCAACGTCTTGGTGAAGCCCATCACATCCGCGATGGTCGTCCTCATATCGCAGCGCCACCACCCCCTTCTCAACTCCAAGGTCGAGAGCTTCGCCAGACTCTTCAACAGCAGATTCGAGCGAATCCTCCCCCACTGGACTGGGGATACAAGCGTATTCAGCGGTGCCGTTGAGATAATAGAGCAGGTGTTCCCGTTCGTTGGGTAGACGTTAATCAATTTTAAAACGTGGCGTCTACGTTCCACGCTTAAGGGTGCCGTCTAGCCGTCAGAAACGCAGAATAGTTTAATGTTGCATAGGGTGTATGGTGCTCCGGTTGCGTGCACCCGAACTTGGAGAGCGCAGGATCATCGAGATCGTCATCGGCTGTTTGGAGAGGATGCCCGGGATGTACCCCCCATTCGGGGACGACGTATCCGCCGTAGACATCGGCAACGGCCTCTTAGCGGTCTTGAAGGCGGATATGCTCGTGGCATCCACGGACATCCCCCCGCAAATGACGCTCCGGCAGGCTGCTAGGAAGGCTGTCGTCATGAACGTCAGCGACCTCGCCGCCAAGGGGGT
Organism: uncultured Candidatus Bathyarchaeia archaeon; assembly: GCA_964555905.1. Classification (GTDB taxonomy): domain Archaea; phylum Thermoproteota; class Bathyarchaeia; order EX4484-135; family B24-G1; genus CAZKUI01. The sequence continues at coordinate 4,700 of CAZKUI010000030.1, forward strand.
TAGGCCAGCCGCCATTCTTGCATCGCTAGGGCTACCCCGAGATCTAACCGAGGAGGACGTGAGGGAAATCGGCATGGGCCTAAATGAGGGCGCTAGGGAATACGGGGCGTACGTGCTAGGCGGAGACACCAACGAAGCCGCGGAACTAGTCATAGACTGCCTCGCGTTCGGGGTTTGTAGACGGGAAACATTCATCCCCCGGTCTGGAGCTAGACCCGGAGACGTACTAGCTGTGACGGGGCTCTTCGGGAAGACCGCCGCTGGCTTAAAAATTCTTCTGGAAGGGTTGGAGGCGCCAAGAGAGGTTGCGGAGGCGTTAGTGAATTCGGTTCTCGTGCCTAAAGCCCGCGTTCGGGAGGGTGTAGCCATGGCTGAGGCCGGCGGAGTCACCGCATCCATAGACTCCAGCGACGGATTGGCGTGGAGCCTCCACGAGCTTTCTAGGGCCAGTGGGGTGGGTTTCCTCGTGGAGCGCCTACCAATCGCACCCGAGGTTGAGGAGTTCGCGGAGGTGCACGGGTTAGACCCGAAGGAGTTGTGCTTATACGGGGGGGAGGAATACGAACTGGTTGTGACCGTCAAGCCTGAAAGTTGGGAGATCGTTGAGAGGGCTGTGGAGGACGCTGGGGGCAACCTCACGAGGATAGGGGTTGCCACCGATGAGAAGCTCCTACGTCTACGATGGATGGATGAGACGATTCCGATAGAGCCTAGGGGGTGGGAACACTTCCGCCAAACCACAGGAATGGCGAGGTGAGCCTAAGTTGGACTCCACGGACGTGGGAAGTCTACCGCTGGAGGGCGACAGGGATAGGTTCCTACGCGGCGCCTCCCACGCCAAGGAGGCGAAGAGCAAGCTAAATGAAGAGACGCTGAGGGATGTGGTCTACTTCGAGGCCACAGTCACCCATGGGCTCCTAGATAAACTTGGAGCTGGGTTAACGGTTCCAACCTACCCGCAGTTCAGGGATATGAACGAGATGTTCCTCAAGATGATAGGCGGTGTTGTGAAGGTTGAGGGTGGATACGTGATGGCTGAAACCCCGACGGTGGAGGATGCGTGCATACCAGAGGTCTACGTCATCAAGAACAGGGCTGGAGAAATCGAGGAGGCGGTTGGGGAGCCCTTCAGGATGCGCGTCTGCGTCACCGGCCCGCACACGCTTTCGCATCTGTTCGCGTATAGGAACGCCGACCTCTTCGTCCAACTTTCTGAGGCGCTAGCCAAAATCGCTGGGGGAAGCATATTCCGGAGTAAGCACGGCGGCGTGGAGGTCCTCACCCTAGATGAGCCCCTGCTCGGGGTTGTAGACGACCCCCTCCTAGACTACGGCTCCGAGGGGCGGGACTCCCTGAGGGATGCGTGGGAGCGCATTTACGGGAAGGCGGAGGCTAAAGGCGTGAAGACGTGCATGCACATCCACAGCTCCGCAGACCCACTCTTCTGGGATGTGAAACACCTACGCCTCATAGAGGCGCACGTAGACGCACCCATATACAAGACGGAGAAAACGAAGAAACTCCTAGAAGCAAACGACAAGTTCCTCGTGGCCACACTATGCCACACACAGTTCGACGAACTTGTAAGGGCGAAGTTAAGGCAGCAACTGGGCAGAGCGCCAGAAACGACGCTCACCGAGAAGCTCGGGGAGGTGTGGACTGGAATAAGGATGGGTCGGGTGGACCCAACCCAATACTTAGAGGACCGGGAGGTCATGGAAAAACGCCTAGGGACGGTGGTTCGGCTGTTCGGCGTGGAGAGGATCCCCCTCGCGGGTCCTGAGTGCGGGTTGGGGGGATTCCCCACCTACAAAACGGCCATAACCTACCTAAACCGAGTAGCCAGCGTCGTAAGGCGGTTTAGAGGTGATGGCGGGCCCGCGGGGATTTGAACCCCGGTCCTCCGGCTCCGAAGGCCGGCGCCCTAGTCCCAGCTAGGCCACGGGCCCCTCAAATAATTAAGGATGTTTCCGCGGCTATAGCCTCTTTGGTGCGCTCCTCTCATGAAGCTTTATGGCCGCTACGGCGAATATCAAGGTGTATGCTGTGAGAGCCGCCACCGACAAGTGTACGGGCAGGACTCCCCCAGCGTAGATTGAGCGCCTAAAGAGTTCCGTCGTGTATGTTAGTGGTGAAAGTAAGGCTACGCTCCTAACCAATGGGGGCATGCTGCTTACTGGCATGAAAACCCCGCTGATGAAGACGAGGGGGAACTTCAGTAGCGCCGAGAGCATCATCACGTCCGCCGGGGTATCAGCTGGGGGTGACGAGAGCAGCAGGCCGAAGAAGGAGAAGCAGATGGAAGACAGCGCTAAGTTAAGCGCGAATAATGGAATATTGACGGCGTAGACGCCCATGAGCACGCCGAGGATGGAGACCGCGGCGGTGATGCAGATGCCGAATATTACGGATGCCAGCGCATCCCCAACTAGTATGATTGCGATGTTCACTGGGGAGGAAATCAGCCTCTCAAAGGTGCGTGAGCGGGTCTCCCAAGGGGCGATGACGGGTGCAACCGCGGTGGATGTGAAAAACACGGTCATGGACGTAACGCCCGCGATTGCTTCCTCAGCCGCCACGCTTCTTCCTAGGGCGTAGGCTAGGTAGAGGAACAGCGGTAGTAGAAGCCCGAAAATGACGACTGGCCCCTTGAGGTAGTATATGCGTATGTCCTTCTTGGCTATGGCCCAAACCCTCGCCGCAAGCTTGGCATTCAAGCTTAATCACCTTTAACGATTTCTAAGAATACGTCCTCAAGGCTCGGTTGGACGACGTTTAGGCTGATAATCTTCAGTCCCTGCATCCTAGCGTAATCCACGATTTTGCTTACGGCGTCATTCACGTCCTCCGCGTGTAGCCTACATTTATTCCCAACCACGTCTACCTCGCAGCCGAGGAGGCTGGCGAGTTCCCCCACCTCAGCAACCCTATCAAATTGCACCTCTACGAAGCGTAGACGGCTGAAGGTTTCCTTCAGCTCATCAGGCTTACTAATCGTCGCGAGCTTCCCGCGGTTTATGATGGCGATGCGTTGGCATAGCTCCTCAGCCTCCCACATGTTATGCGTGGTCAGGAATATGGTCACACCCTCCTCCGCATTCAGCCTGCGGAGCATCCCCCTAATTTGGTGGGCGCTCTGAACATCCAGCCCCACCGTGGGTTCATCTAGGAATAGAACCCTGGGCTCGTGTATCAGTGCCATGCAGATGAGGAGCCTCTGCCGTAGACCCTTAGAGAGCCTCCTAGCCTTCTCGTCCCTGCGCTCCCACAGCCCCATAAGCTCCAGAAGCTCCCTAGCCCTAGACTCCCTCACCCCACGGGGCACCCCATAGAGCTCAGCCATGAACGTGAGGTTCTGCCACACCGTCAAGTCCACGTAGACGTTCGCGGCCTCGGGCACCACGCCGATGAGCTCCCGAACCTTCAGGGAATCCCTAACCGAATCCAGCCCCAACACGCTGGCCTTACCAGCATCAGGAGGTAGAATTCCGGTGAGCATGCGCACGGTTGTCGTCTTCCCAGCCCCATTCGGCCCTAGGAAACCGAAAAGCTCACCTTCGCTGACGCTGAAGCTCACCCCGTCTACGGCTACCAAATCTCCAAACCTCTTTGTAAGCCCATCAGCCACGACGGCGTCCGCCAAATCCCCAAACCCTCCCCCATAAGGGGTGGAAACCGCAATTAATTAAACGTTCTAAATCAGCCCCCCAGCCAAAAAATAAACGCACAACAGAGTAGCGAAAGCTATATATGCACACGCCCCCACCCATATCAAAAATGGAGCACGGGCGGTAGCTCAGCCTGGTAGAGCTTCCGGCTGTAGAGGCCGCCCAGGGGCGGCGCAAACCAGCCCTACCAGGCCACAGAAACCGGAGCGTCGCAGGTTCAAATCCTGCCCGCCCGACCACTAATTTCTTTATGTCCCCTCATTTGCATCCTATTACCTCTTGAAAATTGATGAAAGGACGAAGAAGGATGTGGAGACGAGGATGGTGAGAGGGCCTGCTGGGAGGTTGGTTGATTGGGATAGGAGGATGCCTATAATGGGGGATAGAAAGCCGAAGAGGCATCCGAGGATGGAGTATTCAACCAAGCTTTTACTCAAATTTCTGCTGGTGGCGGCTGGGATAGCGACCAGCGCCGCTGTGAGTAAGCCGCCAACCACCTTCACGCCAAGGGCTACTATTATCGCGATGTTAAGAAGGTAAATCAGGTTGTATCTCCTCACATCAATCCTCTCACACCTCGCCAAATCCTCAGAGATGCTTATCAATGCAATCTTCTTGTAAATCATCTTCGTCAATGCGATAACAAAAAGAGAGAGGAGGACGGAGAAAGTCGCGTCTAAAAAGCCAACCCTCGTTATATCCCCAATTAGGGCAGCTTCTGCCTGCTCGATTGGAAGGAGAAGAAAAGCTATGCTCATTCCTGAGGCGAACACGATCGCTGTAAGAGCCTCTGGTGGCAATTTGGTTCTTAACTCAAACAGCCATATGAAGACCATTCCAAGGATTATGAATGGGAATGAACCAGCTGAGATGTCAAAGCCATATAGAAGGGCTAGAGCTATTCCCGGTAAAGCCAGATGGCCGAGAGGCCCGGCTACCAGCGACATCCTCCTTGAAAGCATGAGGGTGCCGATGTAACCTGCAGCGCATCCTATGGAAGCCCCAACTATCAGACTTAGAAGCAGCATTTTCTCACCTCAGTGTTTGTGGTGGGTGTAGAATTTAACCTCCTCTCCATAAAGCTTTTCAAGCACTTTCGGGTTCAGGACTTCCCTCGGGCGACCCTTACAGAGTGGGCATTTGTTTAGGCAAATAACGTAATTTGAGAACTTATAGACCACGCTTAAGTCGTGGGTTACGAGCAGCATTGTCAAGTTCTTCTCTTTATTTATCCTTGCTAAAAGTGAGTAGATTGTTTCTTCTCCTTTTATGTCTATTCCTGTGGTTGGCTCGTCAAAAAGCAACACGTTTGGGTCTTTCGCCAAGGCCCATGCAACCAACACCCTTTGGAACTGGCCGGAGGACAACTCTCCTATGCATTTTCTTGATATCCCCGTTTTAAGACCGACCGAATTCAGGAGTCTGGCCGCGTCCCTTCTAGAAATCCCTTTAAGCTCGAAGAATTCCTCGACGCTCATCGGAAAGTCCTTAATGAAGGGCAGTCTTTGGGGTACATAGCCGATTCTAGCTTTCGGGTTCCACTGAATTTTTCCTTGATAGGGGAAAATCCCGAGCAAGGTTTTGAGTAGGACGGTTTTCCCAGCCCCGTTTGGTCCTAAAATCGTTATGATATCCCCTTCCTTTACTTCAAATGAGAGGTCTTTAATTATTTCCTCCCCATCCAGAACGACGCTTAATTTCTCTACTTTAAGCATTAATTCTTTCATCCAACAAAATTGAAGAGCGCATCTTATTAAACCTTACTGCAAGCCAGCCCCAGAAACTGGAGCATACGATTTTTGGCTGTCTTTATTAGGTCTAAGAAGGTGATGAATAGTTAGGGAATGATGGTTGGTGGGGATTTTAGCTCTTCTTATGTTTTTCTTTGGTTTGTTGTTTTCCGTTTTTGCCGCCTTATGGAGTTACATGGTGTTTTTAAAAAAGTTTAAATCGGTGTTTTGTGTTTTTATGGTCTTGAAAAGAGAGCAGAAGGATGGATGATGAAGTCTAAGGTTTCAGCTTTAATGGGTATAATTGGTGCCGCCGTGGTTGTTTCATCGATGTTCATGCCGCTTTTGGCGGTTGCCATCGAGGTGGGGGCTGCTGGCGCCGAGTCTACGAAGGGCACCGCCTACTACACGCTTTGGAGTCCCCAGGCCTTGGAGTTGGATTTGCCCTTGGGTGGAACCTACGAGGTGAAGTTGGGGCAGTACCTCACCACCATGGAGTCCATCCTACTTTACTTGCTTCCCATGGCGCTCATGGTGGCGGTTGTGGGGGTTATAGCAATCGCAATTGCGTCAAAGGGAAAAACGCTCCTGTTCGCTGGGGGTTCAATATTCCTCATTAGCGCCATATCCGCCGTGTCCCCAGTCATCCTCCTCTACGTAGCCATGAATAGGGTGGCGGACGACCTAAAAGCCGACATAGCTGCGCTGGCCCCGGGCGCCACGGTGGAGGTTGAAGCGCAAATAGGGCTTGGAAGCTATCTAGCTATCGCAGCCAGCGTTTTACTCGTAATTTCAGCTATTCTGGCGTTCATCGCTAGACCGCCTCAACCAACTCGTTACCCAGAGCGTCCTCCTCGTAGACGTTTAGAGGGCCCTCCGGCTCCCATACCTCCGTCTTATCCACCTGCGACTCAGCCGCCGCGTTATACCACCCCTCAAGTTCAACCAGCATACCCACAGCCGCGTCCACCTACTTACCCAGCTCCAACGGCACCACCATCAGTTACCCCCAGAAGGCCACCAGCTGAGTATAGGGCTCCTGAGAGGCCGCCCCCACCCAAACCAGTAACGCCGGTGGCGCCACCGCGTGCACCGCCAACTGTGCCGCCTACACCACCCGCGGAACGTAGACCTAAGGAGGTTTCACCCCCACCTAAACCCGCTAAGCCTGCGGAACTGCCGCGTGAGAAACCTCCGGAACCTCCTAAAGTGCCTGTAACGCCTCCTGAACGTAGACCGTCAGCGCCTCCGATGGTGGCTGGGAGGTGCCCCTACTGCGGGAAGGAAATTCCCGGAGGCGTCACTCAGTGTCCATTCTGCGGGAGCGAGCTTACGAACCTCCGTAGGCCCTGGGAGCGTAGACCCCCCTCCTGAAAGCCGCCGACACCCCGCCACCCCGCTTACCGCGGCTCCAAAGTAAGTGGTTAGCATCTTCCATGCAAAGAAGGGTTAAAATATCAGCATTGGGAATCTTACTATCTGAACCCACCTCATGGGCCCGTAGCTCAGTAAGGACAGAGCACCGGACTCCGCTGGGACACCCGCGGAGGGTGAAGCTTTTAACCCGGGGGTCGCGGGTTCAAATCCCGCCGGGCCCGCCACCTCTAATGAGCGCGCTCCACTTAACTCGAGTTTTTCTTCAAATTTATTCCCATTTTTCAGGGATAGTTTTTCCCAAGCCTGCAAGCTTTACACCAGTTATGGCTGCAACGTTGATGTCTAAGGCTCGTAGATCCTCTTTTGATAGTTGACGAATATCGTCGTGACCTGAAAGCATCGTAAGCATTTTAATCTCCTCAGCCATGGCTTTTAAGAAGTTGACCAGTCGCTCGGCAGCTTTTTCTGGTTGAAGTCTCTTTCGGAGCTCCGGATCTTGAGATGTTATACCGTATGGGCATCTTCCCTTGAAACATTGTGTACAGACGCGGCATCCCATCGCAATTAAGGCTGCAGAAGCTATCGCTACGCAATCAGCGCCTAGTGCTAAAGCTTTTACCGCATCAGCCCCATTACGGATTCCGCCCATTGCGATAATTTTCACTTCATCGCGTAAACCCAAATCTTCGAGTGCTTTAACTGCAAGCGGAATACATCCTATTGTTGGAATTCCAGCAGTTTGAATAACCATTTCTGGCGCAGCCCCCGTTCCACCTTGTATGCCATCTATGGCAATCGCGTCAGCGCCTGCCTCAGCAGCAAGTTTAACATCTTCATATACTCTCCCAGGACCTAGTTTTACGATAATTGGCTTTTCGTAACCTGTTACATCTCGGAGAAGCTCGATTTGTTTTTTCAAATCTTCTTTAACATTGTAAATATCATAGTGTCGACATGGAG
>CAZKUI010000031.1:0-12051 GCA_964555905.1 uncultured Candidatus Bathyarchaeia archaeon
GCCCTGATAAACCGAGGAAGGCTGCTCACCTACGACGAAACAAAGAACGTTGAGAAGTACCTCCAGAAACAGACGATAATAGTGGATGTGCTTAGACCCCCAACCAGAAGGCAGCTGGACGCGATTCTGGAGTTAGGCTTCGTTAGGTCGGTGGTTCCCGAGGGGAGCCGCCTACGTATAGAGGTGGAGGGAGGCTACGAGGTTCAGGCGCAGCTCCTCGACTTCCTAGTGAGGGAGGTCGGTCTTTACGTTGTCTCCTTTAGGTCCTCCACCGAGGGCTTAGAGGAGCTTTACCTGCAGTTCGTGGGGGATGAGCAGCGGTGGCGTTAACCGAGCCGACGAATAGTTTAGTGCAGCTGGGCGTCGTGACAAAGTACGAGCTGCTTAGGCACCTCCGACGTAGACGCCTCATCGCCGTGGTCGCCATCGCCACCCTCGTCGGCGCGCTATACCTGCTCCTTCCCCCAATCCTCAACTATGAGTACCCCGATAGGGTTGAGGAGTTCGCCTCCAGATTCCTAGAGCAGGTGGATGTATTGGTGATTACTGCGGGTGCCTTCTTCGCTGGTGACGCCGTATCATCCGAGTTTGAAAAGAAAACCGGGTTTATCATATTCCCGAACCCCGTGAGGCGGAGCGTGCTGGTCTTCGGGAAGTTCGCCGCCGCCTTCATCTCCGTCGCCATGGTCGTCCTCTTTTACTACTCCATCGCCGCCGCCTCTACAATCGGCATATACGGCGAAGTCCCCGCGAAGCTCGCGGACTCCCTGCTCTACGCACTTCTGTACGTGGGGAGCGTCGTTGGGTTCACCCTCCTATGTAGCTCCCTCGTCAGGGGGAGCATGGGCGCCACCCTACTCTCCTTCTTCACCCTCTTCCTAATCATGCCCATCGCTTCGGTGCTCCTCATGCTCGCGGATGTGGAACCGTGGTTCCTGCTGACATACGCATCAGGCATCATAACGGAGGCGATAAACCCGCCAACAAGCAGGAAAGTCCAGATAGGACCGGTCACCGTCTACCACCCAAGCGCCAACCTGAGTATACTAGTGATGGCTGATTATCTGCTGCTCCCGCTAGCCCTAAGCGTCTACCTCGCCTCGAGGAGGGAGATGGAGTAAACCAGCCCAGACGTGGCGAAATACGCGGTTATGAAAAGCTTTATTCCGCGCTCCACGCTTAATGAATTCGGGTGGCGCATGGAAAAGAGGTTTATCAAGAGGGAGGAGGTCGCTGGGAAGCTCGTCGTAGACCAGGAGGCGAGGGTGCTTGGTAAGGTCACCGACCTAGCCGTGACGTATGACGGCAAGGCGGTTATCACCGTGGGGAGGGAGACCGAGGAGGGGGTTAGGGAGGAGGTCATACCCATGGACAGGGTTGCCGCCATAGGGGATGTAATCCTGCTGAAGGGTGAGGCGGCGCCCACCGTGCAACCAGCCCCCGCACCAACCCCCACGAGAATAAGGATTTGCCCGAACTGCGGGGCTGAAAACAAACCAACCGCGAAGTTCTGCATAAAATGTGGAACTAAACTGGTGCCGTAACTAGGCTTGAGCGGCAGTCCAGACGCCGATGCTCCTTGATAGGTTAGGTAGTCGTCTCCTCAGACACAATAAAACGGACAAATCCATTTGACATGAGATACTGCGCAGAGTGCGGTGCGAAGTTAGGTTCATGGCATTTAATTTGGTGAAAGACGGGGTAAGCGTTAAAAGTATTTGGGGAATACTGCCCAACGGAATGCCATTAACAAGTTGCACATCCGAGATGGAGGAGATATTAAGGCGGTCCCATCCGGAGATGTGCTATCACTGCGGTAAGTGCGCCAGCGGCTGCCCGTCGGCGAGGCTTCTGGAGTTTAACCCTAGGGTGATTGTGGGGATGGTTCAGGCGGGCTTAGTGGACGAGCTGTTGAAGTCCAGCGTAATTTGGATGTGCGCCTCCTGCCTTAAATGTAAGGAGAGGTGCCCCAGCGAGGTTGCCCCAAGCGACGTGATTCAAGCCCTCCGGCTGATGACCGTGGAGAGGGGTCTACCATTCCCGGAGGGTTACTCCACCCTCATGTTCTCCATATTGGAGCATGGGATGATACAGACGCCGCAGGAGGTGCCGACCCGGGAGCTGGAGTTCGTAGACAGGAAATCCCTAGGTCTTCCCGAGGCTCAGAAGCCGAAGGACATGGCGAAGTTCTCCGAGGCGATAGGGAGGTTGATGGAGGAGTGAAGCCCCTCAGGCTAGCCCTATATTTAGGTTGCACAATCCAGTCGGAGCAGTACGCCTACGAGATGTCCGTCAGGGAGACCCTACCGAGGCTTGGGGTAGAATTGGTGGAGATGGAGGGAGCCAGCTGCTGTGGCCACCCAATAAAGAACGTCAGCATACCCATGTGGCTATACCTCTCAACGCGAAACCTAGCCATAGCCAGCCAGCTCGGCCTAGACATACTCACCCTGTGCAATGGGTGTTACATGTCCCTACGCGAAGCACAAAAGGCGCTGGATGAGGATGCAAACCTCAGGAGCCGAATTGCCCAGTTACTTGAGGCGGAGGGCCTAAAATACGAGGGTGACGTTAAGGTCTACCACCTTCTGGATGCGCTCCATGACCTAGTGGGCGTAGACAGGGTTAAGGACGCCGTGGAGAGACCCCTAGAGGGGCTGAGGTTCGCAACCCACTACGGGTGCCACATCCTGAGGCCCAGCGAGTTGGGGGCGCCGGACGACCCGGAGGATCCGCATAAGCTGGAGGAGCTGATTGAGGCGCTCGGGGCGGAGACGGTGGACTACCCGGAGAAGCTTGATTGCTGCGGGGCTGAACTAGCCATGAACTACAGCGATGCGGCGTTAACTATGGCCGGTCTTAAGCTTAGGGCCGTTCAGCGTTGTGATGTGGATGGGTTGGTGGTCATCTGCCCCTTCTGCATGCGCATGCTGGATGCGAAGCAGGACGCGGCCAAAGCGGTTATCGGAGACCAACGGATTAGCGTTCCAGTCTTTTACTATACCCAGCTCTTAGGCCTAGCTATGGGGCTCCCTCAGGAGGGCCTCGGATTGAATTTAAACTTGAGCCCGGTTGATAGTGTGCTTGGGAGGCTGGCCTAAGTGCCTGTTAAGTCGGTTCTAGTTATCGGCGGGGGCATAGCTGGAGTAACCGCCTCCCTGAACCTAGCGGACAGGGGGTATCAGGTTTACTTGGTGGAACGCGAGCCAGTTATAGGCGGAAGGATGCTTCAGCTGAGCAAGGTTTTCCCCACCATGGAGAGAGCCTCCTCCATCATACTCCCCAAAGTAGCGGCGTGCCACGATCATCCCAACATCACCGTGTTCACCCAGGCTCAGGTGACGGGCATAGCGGGGGAGGCTGGGAACTACACCGTGAAGGTAGACGTGAAGCCACGTTACGTGGACGTAGACAGGTGCATCGGATGCGGGGACTGCATCGAGAGGTGCCCGGTGGAGGTCGCCGGAGAACCCGGCGCCGGGCTCTTTAGGCGCAAGGCGATTTACAGGCCTCTACCCAAGGAGTACCCAAACCTGTTGGTGGTGGACGCCGAGAGCTGCCTACACCTACGTGGAGAGGCCTGCAACTCCTGTCAGGAGGCCTGCCCAACCAATGCAATAAACCTAGACGCCGAGGCTGAGGAGTTGGAGTTGAGGGTGGGCGCCGTCATAGTCGCCATCGGGTTGGATCAGATGAATCCGGGCGTAGTCAAGGAGTACGGCTATGGTAGGTATAGGAACGTCGTCTCCACCCTAGAGTTGGAAAGGATGCTCCTCGCCGACGGGCCAACCCAAGGACGATTGGTGAGGCCGTCGGATGGAAGAGAAGCTAAACGCATCGCCTTCATTCAGTGCGTGGGTTCTAGGAGTCTACGCCCCCACGAGAGGCCCTACTGCTCCAGCGTCTGTTGCATGAACGCCGTCAAGGAGGCGGTGGCGATTAAGGAGAGAAGCCCGGACGCTGAAGTCTACGTGTTCTACACGGATTTAAGGGCCTACGGCAGGGGGTGGCAGGAGTTCGTTGACGACGCCGAAAAAAGGGGAGTCAAGCTCGTCAGGGCGAGACCTTCAGAGGTAGTTGAAGACCCGAAGACCGGAGACATCACCCTATGGTACGAGGATACGAGAACCAGAGAGATGACTGAGGTTTCTCTAGACTTAGTGGTTCTGAGTTCGGCGTCCGTCCCCCACCCCACTCAACTGGCGGATGCGCTGGGAATAGACGTGGACGAGCATGGATTTATAACGGTTCCAGAGCCGCTGAGGTCCCCCGTGGACACTTCTAAGCGGGGCATACTCGCTTCTGGAAGTTGCCTAGAACCCATGGATATACCCACCTCCATAACGCAGGCCTACGCGGCTGCTTTCAGGGCGTCGGAACTACTGCAATCCAGCGATGGCGTGGGAAGGAAGGTTTTGGTCGTCGGTGCCGGGCCTACGGGATTAACGGCGTCCCTCGCCCTAGCTAAACTGGGCTTTGAGGTGCATCTCGTTGAGAAAGGGTCGGAGGTTGGTGGGTTACTCCGGAGACTGGATAGGCTTTACCCCACGGATGAACCCGCCTCAAACCTGCTGGGGAACCTCCTAGAACAGGTAAAGGCGGAGAAACAGATTCACCTATACACCTCCAGCGAAGTGGTAGAGGTAAAAGGCAGTCTGGGGGAATTCCAAGCGAGGATAGCTGGGGAGAACGGTGAACAAACCCTAAAGGTAGACGCCATCGTGGTGGCCACAGGAGCCGCGCCCTACGAGCCTGAAGGGTTTTATGGCTACGGAACATACGAAAAAGTCGTTACTCAGGTTCAGTTGGAGGAGATGTTGAGGGATGGGCGGCTCGGCACGCCCAACACCATAGTAATGATACAGTGCGTGGGCTCCAGAGACCCGGAGGGGATAGCTTACTGCAGCCGTATATGCTGTCGGGTGGCCCTGAAAAACGCCCTGCACATTAAGGAGCTGAGCCCCAATACGGACATCTATATACTCTATAGGGATGTACAGGCCTACGGCGTGGAGGGCGAGAGGGTTTATCGGAGCGCCCAGAGGCAGGGAGTGAAATTCATACAATATACGAGGGAAAGGCCTCCAAGTGTAGATGTTGAGGGCGAACGGTTGAGGGTGAGGGTTTATCACGCCCTCCTAGGCAGAGAACTGAGCATACTAGCAGACCTAGTGGTTCTATCAACCCCGCTGGTTCAACACGTAGACGGAAGAAAAATAGCACAAACGTTGGGGATTCGCTTAGGCAGGGATGGATTCATCCAAGAATCGGACCTAGGGCTAAGCCCCGTGGACACGAACGTAAGGGGCGTGTACGTATGCGGAACCGCCCAGGGACCAAAAACGGTGCAGAACTGCATCACTCAGGCCTACGCAGTCGCTGGGAGACTCGCCGCGCAATTAGCCCACTCCATAGGAAAGTAAACGATGAGGGCTTAAAATCGGGTTTTCTTCTAGAATCCCACTCCCTTAAGTATACTATGTAGAAAATTTTTAATTTTAATTACGTAAAAATAAACCAGACACTAGAGAAGGGGTGTGCGGGATGAAGGAAAACTCCCTAGCTGAACTAACGAAGATTCTCAGCGAAAATCACCCTGAATACTGCCATCAGTGTGGAAAATGCACCAGCGGTTGCCCAGCTGCCAGATACACGGAATTCAGGCCAAGGGATGTAGTGCTGATGGTTCAGATGGGACTAACAGACGAGCTCGTCAACTCTGAACTCATATGGCTATGCACGGAGTGCTTCACATGCCTAGAGAGGTGCCCAAGGGAGGTAACGCCCTACGATGTCGTCAGAGCGCTAAGGATAGAGGCATCTCGGAGGGGAATACCGCCACCCAAAGGCATTAAAACCCTAGCGGACAAAATAACGAAATTTGGCCTCATACAGGAGCCGCAGAAGGTGAGGATGAGGACGGGGGAGCGGGTGGACAGGCAGGCGTTGGGGCTTCCAGAACTCCAGAGGCCATCGGATTTAAGCAAGCTGTCAGACATTTTGGGCTGTATTACGTCTGGAGGTGCTGAGTAGGTGAAGTTAGCTCTATATTTGGGATGCACGATTCAAACGGAGCAGTATGCGTATGAACTCTCAGTGAGGGAGACATTTCCAAGGCTTGGCGTGGAGCTGGTAGACCTGAAGGAGGCGGGATGCTGCGGATTTCCATCCTTTAGGAACACGAACCCGCTTGCGTGGGTCTACCTCTCCGCAAGAAACCTCGCCCTAGCCGAAGGTATGAACCTTGACATCCTCGCGCTCTGTAATGGATGCCACGTGTCTCTGTCGGAGGTAAAGCACATTTTGGACGAGGACGATTCCCTTAAAAGTTATATAAATTCTTTCCTGAATAAGGAGGGCCTAAAATACAACGGCAAGGTTAAGGTATTCCACACCCTGCAGGTTCTTCACGACTTGGTGGGAGTGGATAGGATAAAGGAAGCGGTGGAGACGCCTTTATCCGGATTGAAGCTCGCTGCCCACTATGGATGCCACATCATTAGGCCCAGTAAAATACCCAGGCCAGACGACCCCGAAAATCCGAGAAAACTTGAACGCCTCATAGAGGCTCTTGGAGCGGAAGCCGCAGAATACCCCGAACGACTGGACTGCTGCGGGTCTGGCCTGGCGTCGGTCCGCGGTAAGCCCGTTCTTTCCATCGCTGGCGAGAAGCTTAAGTCCCTTAAGGTGCACGGATTCGACGGCATGGTGGATGTATGCCCCTTCTGCCATAAAATATACGACGGGAGGCAGCGGGCGATATCCCTCGCTCTAGGAGAGGATTTTGGGATTCCGGTTATGTATTACACCCAACTTCTCGGTCTAGCTATGGGAATAGAGCCTAATCGGCTTGGGTTAAATTTGAATTTAAGCCCGGTAGACGCGATTATTCGGAGAGTTAGGGGAGGAGTGGGTTGAGTGAGAAGGCCGTTCTCGTTATCGGTGGGGGAATAGCGGGAATACAGGCTTCCTTAGACCTCGCCAACCGAGGGATTAAAGTCTACCTTGTGGAGAAAACACCCAGCATCGGGGGCAGAATGGCCCAGCTGGATAAGACCTTCCCCACGATGGACTGCTCTATCTGCATATTAGCGCCGAAGATGATCGAATGCGCTAGGCACCCTAATATAGAATTGCTTACTTACTCCGAGGTGGTGGACGTTCACGGCTCAGTTGGCGACTTTACCGTGAAGGTTCTTAAAAGGCCTCGATACGTAGACGAGGAGAAATGTACCGGATGCGGGCTATGCACCGAGAAGTGCCCGAAGAAAGTCCCCAACGAGTTCGATATGGGTTTGGGAATGCGTAAGGCGATTTACATACCGTTCCCGCAGGCCGTGCCTAGGGTATCCATAATAGACGAGGAAAACTGCCTATACTTCCAAAAGGGCATATGCAGGGTATGCGAGAAGTTCTGCCCAGCCGGGGCCATAGACTTTGAGCAGAAGCCGCAGGAGCTGGAGCTTAAGGTTGGCGCAATCGTCGTCGCAACTGGACTAACCCAAGTGAAGCCGACCATGGTACCAGAATACGGCTATGGGAGATACAAAAACGTAGTCACGTCCCTAGAGCTAGAGCGCCTAGTCTGCGCCTCAGGCCCCACGAGGGGAAAGCTATTAAGGCCGTCGGACAACGCCGCCCCAAAGAGTGTGGGCTTTATCCAATGCGTTGGTTCGAGGGGGCTGAAAGAGGGCGGGTATCCCTACTGCTCCAGCGTCTGCTGTATGTACGCCACGAAGGAGGCCGTGATAATTAAGGAGCATGACCCGGAAACCGAGGTCTACATATTCTACATAGATTTGAGGGCCTTCGGGAAGGGCTTCCAAGAGTTCGTAAATAGGGCGAAAAGTATGTGGGGCGTGCACTACATAAGGGCGATGCCCTCCGATGTGCGGGAGGACCCCGACACAAAGGACCTCATAGTCAGATACGAAGATTTGGAGACGAAGGAGATTAGGGAGATTAGGCTGGGAATGGTGGTCTTATGTTCAGCCCTAACCCCAAGCCCGGAAAACAGGAAGCTGGCTGAAATACTGGGTGTGGAGGTGGATGAATACGGGTTCTTCAAGTCGCCAGACCCGCTGTGCCTCCCCGTAGACACCACGAAACCCGGCATATTCATGTGCGGCTACTGCCAAGGCCCGAAGGACATACCGGAGTCGGTGGCGCAGGCGAGCGGTGCCGCCGCGAGGGCGGCTGAGGTGTTGGTGAGGGAGGTGGCGAGATGAGCGAGGAGCCCAGAATTGGGGTTTTCATCTGCCACTGCGGCATAAACATAGGCGGCGTGGTCAGGGTTCCCGAGGTAGTCGAGTACGCCAAGACGCTTCCAAACGTCGTCTACGCCACCGACCACCTCTACATGTGCTCGGCTGGCGGGTTACAGACGATTAAGGACGCGATTAGGAAGCACCAGCTGAACAGGGTTGTGGTCGCATCCTGCACCCCGAGAACCCACGAGCCGCTGTTCAGGGAGGCATGCGAGGAGGCGGGGCTGAACAAGTACCTCTTTGAGATGGCGAACATAAGGGAGCACTGCAGTTGGGTTCACATGCACGAGCCGGATAGAGCCACGGAGAAGGCGAAGGAAATCGTGAGGATGGCCGTCGCGAAGGCGAGGCTACTGGAGCCCCTTGAGGACGTTGTGGTGGAAGTCAAGCCCTCAGCCTTGGTCATCGGGGCTGGACCGGCGGGTATGACAGCCGCCCTCTCCCTAGCGAATCAGGGCTTCCACGTCTACCTAGTTGAGAGGGACGCCGAAGTTGGGGGCATGCTGAGGAGGCTCAGCAAGCTATACCCAACGAACCGACCAGCCTCAGAACTCCTAGAAAAGCTCTCAAAGTCCGTCATGGAACACAAAAACATAACGCTCTACACGTCGACAACCGTCGAGGAGGTAAGCGGGTTCATCGGAAACTTCCAAGTGACCGCCAAGAGGAATGGGGAGGAGCTGAAGCTGGAGGTGGGAACCATCATCGTCGCCACGGGCGCCTCCGTCTACGAACCCGTAGGCCTCTACGGATACGGCGTCTACGACGGCGTCGTCACCCAGCTCCAGCTTGAGGAGATGCTGAGGGATGGGAGGATCGACAAGCCGAACAGCGTGGTTATGATTCAGTGCGTGGGCGCCAGAACCCCTGAGAGGCCCTACTGCTCCCGCATATGCTGCGCTACCGCAATAAAGAACGCGGTTGCGATTAAGGAGGATGTAAACCCAGCGGCTAAGGTGTACGTTTTATATAGAGACTTGCAGGCTTATGGGAGGGAATACGAGGAGCTCTTTCGGAGGGCTCAGGAGTTGGGTGTGACCTTCATCAATTACCTTGAGGATAGGCCGCCGGAGGTGCAGGCGAACCCTGCTGGCGGCCTTATGGTGAAGGTCTACCACGCCACCCTCGGGAGGGAGTTCACCCTCCCAGCGGATTTGGTGGTGCTCTCCACACCCCTCATCCAACACGAAGACGCGAAGGAGCTCTCCCAGATATTGAAGGTTCCCCTCGGCCCGGATGGGTTCTTCCTAGAGGCTCACGTCAAGCTTAGGCCCGTGGACTTCGCCACGGATGGAATATACGTCTGCGGCACAGCCCACGGCCCGAAGAACGTTGCGGAGAGCATAGCACAGGCGCACGCAGCCGCTGCTAGGGCGTCCATACCGATGGCGTCTGGGAAGGTGAGGGTGGAGGGCATCGTGGCGGTGGTAGACAGGGGGAAGTGCGTAGGATGCGGGCTGTGCGTGGAACTGTGCAGATTTGGAGCTCACGTCATGGAGGGGGGAAAGTCTAAGGTGATAGAAGCCCTTTGTAAGGGATGCGGGGTGTGCGCCGCATCCTGCCCCCAGAGGGCGATCACCATGAAGCACTTCACAGACCAGCAGATACTAGCCGCCGTTGAGGCGGCCTTCAGGGGGTGAAGGCGAGATGACGGAGGAGTTTGAACCCAAAATCCTAGTATTCGCCTGCAACTGGTGCAGCTACGCAGGTGCCGACCTAGCTGGGGTGAGCAGAATACAATATCCACCGAACGTACGCATCATACGCGTCATGTGCAGCGGACGCGTAGACCCCATCTACATTCTTAAAGCGTTTGAGTACGGCGCCGACGGAGTCCTCGTTACAGGCTGCCACCCCGGGGACTGCCACTACATAGACGGGAACCTCAGGGCTAAGGACAGAATCGACTTCCTGAAGGAGTGCCTAAAGGATGTCGGAATCGAGCCTGAACGGCTTCGTTTAGAATGGATTTCAGCATCTGAGGGGGACAAATTTGCGAGAGTCGTGAGGGAGATGGTTGAGGAGGTGAAGAAGTTGGGTCCTAACCCACTCAAGGGGAGTGGGAAGGTTGGCTGAGGAGCCGGGAATACTCGTCATCGGCGGGGGCATAGCGGGAATTCAGGCGGCTCTAGACGCCGCCAGCCAAGGAGTGAAGGTCTACCTCGTGGAGAGGACGCCGAGCATCGGCGGTCACATGGCCATGCTCGACAAGACCTTCCCAACGTTAGACTGCAGCGCCTGCATCCTCACGCCGAAGATGGTGGATGTTGCGAGACACCCGAACGTAGAACTCATGGTCTACTCGGAGGTAACCGAGGTTAGACGCGAAGGAAGCGGCTTCCTAGTGAAGGTTCTGAAGAAGCCGAGGTACGTGAGAGAGGATAGGTGCACCGGGTGCGGCATATGCGCCATGCACTGCCCCATCGAGGTTCCCAACGAGTTCGACCTAGGCTTGGGGATTAGGAAGGCGATTTACATACCGTTCCCGCAGGCTATACCCCTCAAATACACCATAGACAGGGAACACTGCATAAGGTGCGAACTCTGTAAGAGGGTCTGCGAGGCGGATGCCATAGACTTCGACCAGCAGCCCCAAGAGGTGGAGCTGAAGGTTGGAGCCATCGTGGTCGCCACGGGCTTCGACGTGTTTGACGCCACGAAGCTGGGTGAGTATGGCTACGGGAGGTACCAGAACGTCATAACGGGCTTGGAGCTGGAGAGGTTCCTAAACGCCGCTGGCCCAACCGCAGGTCACATCATGAGGCCCTCCGACGGCAAAATCCCGAGGAGGGTTGCATTCATCCAGTGCGTCGGCTCTAGGGATAGGAGGCTTGGAAACCCGTACTGCAGCCGGGTCTGCTGCATGTACGCGATCAAGAATGCCATATTGATTAAGGAGCACATCCACGAGGTGGACATAACCATATTCTACATGGACATAAGGACCTACGGTAAGGGGTTTGAGGAGTTTTATAATAGGGCGCGGGAGGAGTTCGGCATAAAGTTCATTCGGGGTAGGGTTGCCAGCGTTGAGGAGGTCCCGGAGACGAGGAATCTGATAGTAAGGGTGGAAAACACGGAGACGGGTGAACTCCTAGAGATGGAGTTCGACCTCGTGGTCCTATCCGTGGGGTTGGTTCCACCGAAGGGGATCGAGGAACTCGGCAAGATGCTCGGCATCCCCATGGACGAGTACGGCTTCTTCATCGAGAAGCACATAAAAACCAACCCCATGGAGGTGGGAGTTGAGGGGATATTTATGGCTGGAACCGCCCTCGGCCCGAAGGACATACCCGACAGCGTGGCTGAGGCGAGCGCCGCAGCCATGAGGGCGGTGAATTATGTTAAGAGGAGGTGTGGGATGTGAGTGAAGAGGAGCCGAGGATAGGCGTCTACGTTTGCCACTGCGGGCTGAACATCGCAGGCGTCGTAGACGTTGAGGAGGTAGCGGAGTACGCAAAAACCCTACCAAACGTGGTGATCGCCAGACACTACGTCTACATGTGCTCGGAGCCGGGTCAAGAGATGATAAAGAGGGATATCAAGGAGTATAACCTGAACAGAGTCGTCGTAGCTTCATGCTCTCCAGCTATGCACGAGCCCACGTACCAGAGGGTGATTGAGGAGGCTGGATTAAACCGGTACCTGTTTGAGATGGCGAACTTGAGGGAGCAGTGTTCCTGGGCCCACGCCCCCTGGCCCGACAGGGCGACCGAGAAGGCGAAGGATCTAGTGAGGATGGCGGTCGCGAAGGCGAGGCTGCTGAGGCCCCTAGAGCCGAGGA
>CAZKUI010000032.1:0-11758 GCA_964555905.1 uncultured Candidatus Bathyarchaeia archaeon
ACAGCCCCACACAATGCCAACCTTAATCCGTGTTTGCTATTAAGATTTCCCGGGTTACCATATTAGAGGCGTGGGCCTCGCCCACGTTGGAGGACATCCTCATATAGCTTGGAGGTTTCTAAGGCAGCCCTCTCCCAGTTGAACCGTTCAACGAGACGCTTAGCATTTCGAACAACCCTACGCCTTTCATCCTCGTCCTCTAAGACCGCGGAGATTCGGTGGGCTATCTCCTTTGGGTTGAGGCTCTCAAGGATGAAGGCGGCGTCATACCTCCTGAGTAGCTCGGCGGAGCCCGGCTTCTCCGTGGTCATAACTGGGGTTCCAATGGACATCGCCTCCAGCAGAACTAGACCGAACCCCTCGGACTCGGAGGTAGACGGGAGAACAAGTAGGTCCGAGGCGGCGTAGTAAGCAGCCAGCTCCTCGTCGGGGACGAACCCCGCAAACCTCACCCGGCCATCCACTCCATGAGCCCGCGCTAACTCCTGATAGTGGGGCTTAAGTTCGCCGTCTCCAACCACTAAGAGGATTGCGTCCGAACTTAGGAACTTCATAGCTTCTAACAGCAAATCTAACCCCTTATAGTAGTGGGGGCGGTCAAGCCTCCCCACGAAGAGGAGCACCTTAACGTCGCCGTCCACGCGGATGGCTCTGCGTGCCTCCCCCCTGTCTACGGAAGCACCCCTAAAGGTTTCATCTACACCTAGGGGTATCACCCTAATCCGCCCAGCTGGAAATGCCGACTCAAGCCTGCGGCGGTTAAGAGCGGATGTGACGATAACCCAGTCGTACAGCCATTTGAATGCCGCTCTCTCCACCCGGGCTAGGAGCTGCTTAACCACCGATTTGGGTTTTAGTGGGGCGTGGTGGGTCATCACGCGGGGTATTCCTAACGCCTTAGCCGCGAGGGCGAAGGCGTCCGAGTATGGGTGGGGGCCGCTGACGTGGACTATGTGGGGGTTTAACGCTCTCAGTATGCGTAGCGAGGAGGGGCGTGGAAGGGTATACTCCAAGAGGTGCATTGGAGGCACATAATGAACCGTGAAGCCCTTAATCCTCACCGGACTGCGTCCTCTATAATGCCCGTCGGAGGTTAATACGGCGACCTCCCACCCGAGGGAAGGTAAACGGAGAGCTAGGTTGTACGTGTAGCGTTCAGCCCCGCCCGGGGTGGGGTGAAACCTCGGGCAGACCAAGGCGGCTTTCAATCCACCACCCCGCGGGCTGCGGCGCCTAGGTCCTTCGTGGACGGGACCACCTCCCATACGTGGTGCTTCTTGCCGCTGTAGTAGTCGTAGACGCCTAGAATTCTGGCTAGAAGCTCTAGGGCGATGGCTCCGAGGAACCAAGGGAGCCTGCTGGGCTTCAGGGCTATGCCCCGAAGGACCTCCCTCATCGTGGCGGATACGTCCAAGGTCGAGGGCGTGTACCCCAGCTTCTTCTTAAGTTGGATGTAACCAGCGTGTATGCGTCTCCTCTGCTTGAGGAAGTCCGAGATGCTTCTGGGTGCCATGTTGTAGACGATGGCGTCTGGGACGTACTTCAGTTCGTAGGACATTCCCTTTATGACCGCCTCTATGTAGCACTCGTCTACGACCACGTCCTCCGGTATGGAGCTTATCACCCTCCTAAATGCGATTAACTCCCCTAACTTCGGGTTCCGCACGGAAATCCTATGATGCAGCCACCAGAGTAGGCGACCCACAAAGCCGATGAACGTGCCTTCGTCATTGAGTGGGATGGGCCTACCACCGGTCATGCCGACGCGGGGGTCTAAGAAGGGTCTACAAAGCTTCTCCACGGCATCCTGGGCGGGGATTGTATCCGCGCTCTCCAGAACGCATATATCCCCGGAGGCCCTCTTCAAGAACTCATTCACGGCGGAAGCCTTCCCCATCCTCCGGGGCTGAGTAACCAACTTAACCCTCGAATCCCTTTTTGAAAATGCCTTCACGATCTCGTCCGTTCTGTCCGTGGAACCGGATGAAACAACTATAATTTCGCGTATATCAACGATATCCGTCTTCTGATTTAGTAGGCGTTCTAAGAGTCTGCCTATGTCTCTTTCCTCGTTGTAAGCGCATATCCCCACGCTCACCGAGATTTTCCCCATCTTCCTCAAGGGGTTCTATGGCGTGTTAAGGGGATAAATAGGTTATGTGAACCGCCATTTGGAGGCGATTTTATGGAAATAGAGGCGGAGGAGGAGGTTCAAATATTTAAAGTACATGTCGATGCTGAGCTTACTTCTCCCCTTAGTTCTACCCCTAAACGTGTACGGGATTTCCAACACACGATTGTACTTCCCCTTCACCAAAATCTCCAGCAATATCTTATAACCCACGGAGTCCAGCTTAACCCCATCAATCACACTACGCTTTAAGAAGAAATAACCACTCACCGGGTCCCTAACGTGGGTCAGGGGTCTCGCTAGGAAGATGGCTACCTTTGAAATGATCCATCGGTATAGGGGCCACTCTACGATCTTGGCGCCGTTCACGTACCTGCTTGCGATGACGAGGTCGTGGTTGATTCTCGTGGCGTCTACCAGCTTCTTGACTAATTCTGGTGTGTGCTGTAGGTCAGCGTCTATCACCCCCAAAATTTCACCCCTAGCGTACCTAAATCCGTAGACCACCGCGGATGCCAAGCCCAGCCGCCTCCTCCTACGCAGAACCCTCACTGGATACTTCCTCGCAAGCTTCTCAACTACATCCGCTGTTCCGTCGGGGCTGTTGTCATCCACCACTATAATCTCGTATTCGCATCCGTGGAGAGCCTTCGCTAGCTTCTTAATAACCGCCTTCACGTTCTCCCTTTCGTTATACGTGGGAACGATTATTGATATCATGACCCCGCCCCCCCACCGGAGCCTAAATACTGGTATACTGCGATGTCCCCCGACATGTACATCAGCCTGAAGTCAGCGGGTCCACCCACCGAATACCACATCAGGTATACGTGGCTGAAGTTCTCGGAGAGGCTGTTTATGGGGGTGTTCTCCACCGAGTGGTGTGCTGGGTACCACGCTATAAATATCTCCTCGCTGAGGTAGACCAACGCCCAACCCCGAAACCTCTCCTCCACCAATAAAACGGAGTTCTCCCCAGCGTGGCTATTCAACCACCTGAGGCACTCTATGCAGTCGTCTATCTGGGATGGATCCATGGAGGACGTGGCGAGGTGGGGTGGAAGGTAGCTATTCACTACGGGGTCCCTCATGTAAGTGCCCATTCCAGAGGCGTAGCCCAAGCCGCTGAGGAGGGAGAGTAGGAGGATGACGGCTGCCAAGGCGGCGCCACGAAGCCTCCACCGCTTGACCATCTTTGATAGTCCGTTGGCGGCGTATATGGAGATGGGGAAGGTTAGGAGGATTAGCCACCGGTAGTACGTGTAGAATGGGTAGGCGGTTGGGAGGAGGAGCACCGCGTAGGAGGCGAAGCAGAGCCAGCCCGTCATAGGGTCTACGGATGGGTGCCTCTGAAATCCGATTGCCGCCAGCGGCAATAGCGGTAGGTAGCAGTAGGCGGTTAATTTAGCCACCGCCTCCACCAACCTTAGGTAGACGCCGGAAAACATGGGCGAGGATAAGTAATTGGTCAGCAGGGGCTCCTCCACCATCCGTATCACCCTCGGGTTTTCAGGTGGATGGGTAAAGGTGGAAGCGGTGATGAGCGGGACTACCTGATAAAGGAATAGGATGGAAGCCGGGGCTAAGGCCAGAAGCATCCGCCTTCCATCCTCGCCGCCCATCCGAAGCGCGATCCACGGAACAGCGATGAACACCAAGATGGATGCAAACTCATGCGTAAGAACTGTTAGAGCCGCCAAGAGCCCAGCGAGCGCAGTTTTATGCTCAGATTTACTCAGCACCACCGCAAGTAAGGCGAAGAAGAAAAACATCCCCAGCTCGTTCCTGAAGAGGTCCCATGAAATCCTGAGAGTTACTGGCTGGGTGAAGCATAGGAACGTGGCGAGTAGGCCCCTTTTCTCGCCCCAACCTAAGCCCCTTCTCAGGAAGAGGAGGAAGGAGGCGGCCATCATCCCATACAGCGTGGGTCCAACGAACTTAAGGAGAAGGTATACATCCACGTTGATGGCTTGGCGTACCGCCCACATGAGCAGGTAGAAGAGAGGCGCCTTACTCAGAAGTTCCAGCGGTTCCACCGCGTGGAGGTGTAGTATCTCCGGGGCGTAGTAGACGACCGTGTCGTACCCAACTGGGTACTTGGGCACCAACGCCTCCGGTACGGCTCTTAGGAGTGAGAAGAGGAGGAAGGTGAGTGGGTAGGCGTGGCAGCCAAGTTCCACTCTAAGCAGGTCACGTAGCAACTTCATCCCTCTTCCAATTTAACGCGGATGTGTCAGTTATCCTCCCGGTCTTATACGTCCTGTGGAAGTAGCCGCCGTTCGTGAATAGGCCCTTAAGGGCGGCGTACGCCACCACCGGCGTGGCGATGTAGTACAGGAATATCATGTATGGTAGACGTAGACATTCCCGGGCGCTCCCCTCCCACGTTAAGGCCACCGCAGCCGAGAATATGGCTGCTGGAATGCAGGACAGCGTTAGGTATATGCCTAGGGGGACGTGGGGTAGGGACATAGCGTAGCTGGGGAACGCTAACGTTAGCAGCCATGCCAGAGTTAACATCAGGGTCAGTATGGAGTTTAGGTACGTGGTTCCTATCGTGAGGAACTCCGACTTCTCCTTCAGGCTTAGGGTCTTAGCCCGCATTATCCTCCAGAAGTGCATCCTAAAGTTCCTAGTGTGCCCCTCAGCCCACCTCATCTGCTGACGGAAGAACCTCCTAAGGGTAGACGGGCACTCCCCAGCGGCCGCCAAGTCCGGGTCGTAGTGGACCTTGTAGCCCTCCTCGTAGAGCCTAAGGGTTAAATTCCAGTCCTCGGTGATGTCCTCGGCGTACCTTAACTTCTTGATGAGTTCCGTGCGGATCATGTAGACGCATCCCGTGATGGGCACGGGGAGTCCTAAGACGCCTTTTGCGTTTAGTTCTATGAGGTTATAAACGCTGAACGATAGCCGTATACCCTTCGTCATCCAGTTTTCATCCTTGTTCAGCGTGTGCTTCTGGTACCCCTGAACGACCACGACTCCATCGTCATTAAACTTCTCCAGAAACCTCTGGAGGAGGTCTGGGGGTGGTATGAAGTCCGCGTCCAGAACTAGGACGTGGGTGCTCCTCGGGTCTGTGTGGTCCAGGCCCGTGTTGAGCGCCCCACCCTTCCACCCCCGCCGAGTGTCCCTGTGAATCAACTTGACCCGCGGGTGCTTCTCCCACCTCTTTAGGATGGATGTAGTCTCGTCCGTGGAGTCATCCACCACAATAACCTCGTAGTTCGGGAATTCGAAGGACGTGCAAGCTTTAAGGAGCCTGTCTACAACGTTGGGCTCATTATATATGGGGAGCAAAACGGACACAAAATAATTGTTTATGGCAGGGTCCGCATCCACCTCATGAGGGTTACACCTAGATTTCCTCCTCCTCGAAATAATTGCGATTATGGTAAATATGTAAGCCCGTAACGCACTTATAAAGAGAATGAGGGTTTCGATGAACCCTAGGAAGGTGATGATATATACGAAGTTCAAGGGTCCCCCGCTCCGCCTAGTGGTCTAAACTTCCTGCACTTCGTCATAAATACTTTAGGTGGAACTCCCTGATTTCCATGGGGTCTTAGACATTCCACTCTGCCCATCCGCTTAGGGTAGTCCAATCAGCGTTAACCCCCTTGATCGGCGGTGTATACGCCAGCTAAACCCGGTTTTAATTAGTCTAATCGTTATCACATAGATAAGACTTACGCGATATCACGCTCACATTGCATCGGTGTCTACGGCGTTCATATGCATCCCCGCCATGCCTCCTTAAGCAAAGTTTTTAAGTATTGTATCTTCCCTTAGGTTCTGATGGTTATGGAGGCTAAGTGTGTAATAGCTGTATCTGACCTGCACTTCGGAATGAGAAACAAGGAGATATGCATGCCGGAGGTGTTCAACGACTTCCTCGAGTGGATTAAACGGCTTGAGAGAGGCGAGGTTTGCACCGTGAAGCTTGGGGCGTGGGGGCGCGGCAGGGAGGAGAAGGTGCTGAAGCCGCCGGACAAGCTGATACTCATGGGTGACATAATCGAACTATGGGACGCCACAGACCGCTCCATAGACATATGCTGGAGGCCCATCCTGCAAAGCATGGCGGACCTAAAATGCGAGAAGGTCTACCTCCTCGGAAACCACGACATAGCCCTCATGGAGATACGGGGGAGATACGCCATCGGTGCATCCCCAATGACCATAGTCATGGGCGTCTATCCAGAGCAGCCCTCAGTTAAGGGCGTTAAGGGGAAGATTCCGCTGGAAACCCTAAAGATCGGCAACCGAAGGTACCTCTTCCTACACGGTCACCAATTTGACTGGCTGTTCCGCAAGGTGGGGCTCACTTGGGTGGCTGTCGCGTTATTCCGCGACGGCTCGGAGGCGTTCGGCCTCTACTCTTGGGTTCTTTCGGCGTTATTCATCATCACGCTCATCGCCAAGATAGCGTTTCCAGCGTCGTTCACCCTCACCCTGCTGGTGCCCATCATGGGGGTGCTGGGCATACCACGGCTGTTTACATCCGTCGCCAGGCCAGCGTGGAATAAGCTCTTCAAGACGAGGTATAACAGGCGGAGAGCGATAAAGGGCTTCATCGGCTGGTGGAAGTGGTTCACAAAGAAGAGGGAGTACCCGCCAAACCTCACCATCGTCTACGGGCACACTCACCTAGCCGACGTCCTAGACCTCAAGGAGGTGGAGCAGGTTATGGGCAGGACCGTCCTAGACCGCGTCACCATAGAGAAGGCGCGAATCAAGCTCATCAACACCCCCGCATGGATATGGGACAAGAGGGAGAAGTACATGCGGGTGCTAAGGTGCGTGTTCTTCTACGCGGACGAGGAGGGAGGGGAGCTCTTAGGCTGGGACTGGAGGAAAAAGCGTCCCTTCCTCATCCCGAGGGACGTGATTGCGTTAAGGCGTAGTGGGAAGCCCCTGCCCCCCGACGTGGCGCGGGAACTGGCTAAGATTGGATGGCCCCAGAAGCTGATAGACTCCTGGAGCAAGCCGTTGGTTTTATAAGGTGCTGAAGCCGCCCAGCCTCCAGCCCCTCATTCATCCATACTACTTGCGCTCCCTCAATAGAAGTATCTGCTTTTCTAGAATGGAGTACGCCCTTAGTGCATCTCTTCTGTCTACAACAAATATGGTGTCGGTGTGGCAGCTGATAATCTGGGTGATGTTCACCCCGTTACTCGCCAGGAGGTAAGTGACGTAAGCCACAACACCCGGAGTGGTTATTATCTCCGGGGGGCTCACGAGAATTATCGCGCTCTGATTCTCGAGTGTGGCGACCACGTTCTCCGAGCCTAGCGCAGTCTTCACGGCGTCTACGAGCCTCAAGTCTACCACCAGCGTGAAGACCTCGGTTCCCTGCGTGATTTGGATGAAGCGTGCCTCGTGGAAAACGCCGGCTAGCTTAGATAGGGAAGCCAGAAACCTCTCGCTTCTAGCGCTCACCACGGCTAGGTCGTTCTTTAGTTCTAGGACGCTATCGGATATAATCGCCGCTACCCGGTTTTCTAGCACGCTCCACTCCTCAGCTAGGTCCCTAGCAAATCTTATGAGGGCGATTTTTATGGCCTCCATCCTTGCGCCCCTTTTTATCTGGCTTTCCACTTCACCCCGTATGTACCCAGCTAGGGACGAGTAGTTGACTACTCCCAAGCGGAGGGCGTCTAGGAGGCTAGGGTGGGAATTTAAAATTTTTCTGACCGCCTCCGCCACGGAGACCCTTTCAGCCCTACTTTTTCCCATCCCCTCGCTCCCCCTCAATCATATCACCCGGTAAAGAATTCAACTTTTCTACTTCATCCCCATCCATTTCCCGTTAGAATAGGGTTTTGTGCGTTTAAATCCGTTTAAGTGAGGTAGGCTGGCACGGCGGATAAAATCATCAAACATGAAAGAAACGCGAGAAATGGTGCCATCTTCACCCTAGAAGACACGGATGTCACCGCTCCTATAGCCGCCACCCCAACTAGGAAGGCTGAGGCTAAGGCTACGAGGTGGGGAGGTGCAAGCGGCACGAAATGCGCCTCTAACAGACCAGCCGCCACCGAGACGGGTATAGCCGCGAGGAAGCTACCCCTCACCGCCTCAAGGGGTTCAAACCCCCTCAGGCATAGTAGGGCTATGGTGACCGCGCTTCTTGAGAGTCCCGGGAGGACGGCGAAGCCCTGAACGATTCCTAGGAGGGTGTAATCACGTATGCTCGCGTCACTGAGACGCCTACCGTTGCCTTTGGGCCTAAGCCAGAGGATGAGGGCGGTGGCTAATAGGGCTAAGCCGACCGGGAGCATGACTGTATCGCAGGAGATGCCGCTGAGGAAATGCGCATAGGCTATGTAGACGGGTACGCCGGAGACCGCTGAGAACAGCGTGGTGACGAGAAGCAACTTAGCGACGGAATCTAGCCTCCCAGCCCTAACCAAGCCGTTGAGCGAGCTTAGTAGGGATTCCCGGTAAAAAATGGTCGCTGAGAGCGCCGTACCCAGGTGAAGGAACAGGCCCAACTCGTAGGCGGCTCTGGGATGTAGACCTAGAAATCTAGAGAGGACAACCATTAATTGACCGCTGCTGCTCAGCGGTAACCACTCCAAAATCCCCTGTAAAATTCCGACCAGAAGCCCGTCCAGCAGGCTTATCGTAGACACCTAACCAACCCCCCGCTTCGGCGTCCACCTCCCGGCATCCCTCTTATCGTACTTCTCAATCACCTTCGTGAAGGCTTCCTCCAGGTTTATGCCGTAGTAGTTGGCGATGCAAATGACGCTAAATATTATGTCGCCGAGCTCCATGGCGATGTCTACGGGCGTTTCGCCGGGCTTCGGCTTCTTCGCCCCGCTTAGGGCGTTCAACCCCCGAGCCAGCTCCCCAACCTCCTCCACCAACGCCGCAAGCATCTCCAAGGGACGCCAGTAACCCTCCTCAAACCTGCCAATCCACTCATCAACCAGCCTCTGAGCATCCTTAAAAGTTAAACCGTTCATCTTTCATCCCAAATTAATACAGTGGCGTGGATGACGCTTTAGGGTTATGGAAAGGCTTATTAAAGATTATGCGGTAACCCACTCAAATCGTTGGAGTGAAAGCGTTAATGCCTTATTGTCCTAAATGTGGAAAAGAAACCCCTGAGGATGCCGTTTTCTGCCCCTCATGCGGGACAAAACTAATAACTAAACAGGAGGTAGCCACCTCAGAGACCATATTTCCATCCGGCCTCGTGTACTTGTTTGGCGACCTCTTCGCTCCTAGGGCTAAACTTGGGGGCTTTCAAGTTCCCTGCGCTAATGAAAAAGTGAAACATACTAAACTTGCCACCGTGATGCTCGTGGCAACTTTCCTCAGCCTAAGTAAGGACGACTTGATTAACGTCTTTCTGGGAGAGAAGAGGGGCTTCCTCGGCAGAAGAACAATAGATGCATATGTTAGCGTGAAAGCTGATTTCCCCCATAAGGGTTTGGGATATCTCAAGCGTGAAGTTTACGCTGAAATTAAGCGTAATGAAGCCCCCCTAGTCTATGATGTTGTCCGTTCAATCATCGGCTCAGACAGCTATGACCCATGGGCGGCGATCATCTCCAGAGTTGAAGATAAGCTGGTTAAGCAGGGCATTCTAGCTAAGAGCGTTAAGAAGGGACGCCTCCGCACAAAGGTTAAACTCATTCCAAACTGCCAAGAAATAGCAAAATATAGAGAAGCCGCCCTAAAACTCAAGTCCACGATCGATGGATGGCGCCTCAAAGAACCGGAAGTGTATAAGAAGCTCGAGGATAGAATCGCCTCCGCCTTCAACAGCCGGCAAATACGAGAAACAGACGTAGGCCCAGAATACTGGTAACAAAATTCGCAGCTCCGCACAAACACCCACATTTTTCCATCCATCAAAAACGAGATAGAAACATACTGGTGCCGAGGCGGGGATTCGAACCCCGGATCTCCGGATTTCTCCGGTTGGGGCCCTATGAGTCCGGCGCTTTAACCAGGCTAAGCCACCTCGGCACCAGTTAGTGTTTTTGGTTTCTATGCCTAAAAATCTTATTCTTTATTGGTGTGGCTGTCTACGAAAGAGATTTAAATCTACTCTGCGCACCTCCATTTTGGTGCCCCGGTAGCTCAGTTGGTTAGAGCACCGGCCTTGTAGCTTTTCGGCTGGAGAGCCGTGGGTCGCGGGTTCAAGTCCCGCCCGGGGCTCCAAGCCCCTCTATCGCCTCGATTCTCCTCATGAACTCGTTGTATAAGGCGTCGAATTGTTCAACCGCGTCCCTGTAGCTCCTTCTTAGGTTGTATATGGGTGTGTGCTCCTTTAGGGAGACGGCGTAGGCGATAGAGTCTCCGAGTATGTTCCTGAAAACGCTCTCCCCTAGAATTTCCCACGCCTTCCTAACCATCTCGGTGTGGTGAGCTACTTTCCTCCTCCTGTTGAGAATCACTCCGAGGCACTTCACGCTCCTCCCGGCTGGCGCCATCACGGACTCCGCGAATGACTCTATGGTTTGGAGGGTGTCCTTAGCCCTCCTGAGGTTCAGGTGGTCCGGCACGGTTGGAATCACATAGTAGTTGCTGGCGTAGACGGCCATCATGGTCAGAACCCCGAAGCGTGGGGGGCAATCCAAAATCACAAACTTATAGAGCCTCTTAACATAGTCTAGGGTTTCATCCAGAAACCTCACCCAATTCGGCGTTCTCGACGCATCCTTCTCAAATCGACCTAACCCCTCACCGCCGACGACGACGTGAAGGTAATCCCCCCACCTCTCGCACTTTATGGCGGCGCCCCCCACGTCTACTGGAGCGCCAATCAGCCTCGAGCGGAGTACATCGTAAAGAGTTCTACGCATCTTTACGGAAAGTTCTCCCTCGCTGAACACGTACCTAGAAACGCTCGGGTAGTCCAGCTCTACAAGGAGGGTTTCACGGCGGTTTGCCGCGAGGTACGCCGCGATGTTCGTGGCTATGGTGGTCTTCCCAACCCCTCCTTTAAGGCAGACGAAACTTATAATACGTGACACGGTAATTCAAAAATATCAACGGTTAATGAGATTAATAAAAATTGTGCATAATAAATTGTGCATCATTAACGCCTTTAACGTGGGAAGGACTTGGCTTATCTACTTCCTCAGCCCCCTCTTTTTACGAAAAACATTTCTGGTCAATCCTTTCTATTTATAGTGGAGGTTGCGTTATGGCGTTCGGAGAAGGTGGATATTACGAGGCTAAAAAGCAGGTATCCCTTAAGGAGTTCATGGACGAACTTAAGACGGTTATAAATTCGTCTCCAATAAAATTGCTGGAGGTCGTCGGAGAGGAAGCCAAGGAGTTCACACCCTTAGACATAATCGCCGACGCCGTGGCGAAGAAACTTGAAATAACATCCGAAAACGCCCAGTCACTACTTAGGCTCACCATCATGCTCCGATTGGTGGAGTATGACGACTTGGAGGATAAGGTGAGGGCTCTCGACCCACTCACGAGGTTCGTCGCCCGCATTAGGAGGAACACGGAGATACTGGAGAAGCTGGGCGTCCTATAGGGGGGCAGCCCCCTAGACACCACTTTTTAAATTCGGAGAAAACACTATAATCTGCGCGGGGCCGTCGGCTAGCTTGGTCTAGGCTCCGAGGCTTGGGCCCTCGGGACCCC
>CAZKUI010000033.1:0-11712 GCA_964555905.1 uncultured Candidatus Bathyarchaeia archaeon
GGCCCCGCCACCGCCAACTACTGGTCGCATACATGGACTCAATGGAGGACGCTTGTAGGGCCGTCTACCACGTGCTGGATTTGGGGTTGGAGCCGTCCGCCGCTGAGGCGGTGGACGCCGCCGCCTTGGGGGCTGCCTCCCAACGCTTAGGCGTGGAGGTTCCGCGGTGCGGAGCCATGCTCGCCCTAGAGTTTGATGGGCGCACGCGCTGGAGCGTCAGAAGCGAGGTGCGGGGCGCCAGTGGAGTGTGCACCCGGATGGGTGGGTCGGTTAAGGCGGTTGAACCCCCGGAGGCCCAAGAGGCGGTTTGGAGGCTCCTAGCAATCGCACCCCACGCCTCCAGCCCGGATGCGCTCCACCTAGAACTTTCCATACCACCATCCAAGCTGGAGGATGCCATACCACTTCTGAGGGAGGTCGCCAGTAGACGGGGGCTACGGATATCTATCATGGGGTATGTGGGGCTGGGGCAAATACGCTTGGTTCTGCCGAGCGGTGCGGGGGACGCCGCCAACGAGATAATTGAAGCCGCGTGGAAGCTTGGGGGCGCCCCGGGGGAGCACGGGGCCGGGCTCAGGTTTGCGCACCTAACCGCAAGCCGGGAGCTTCAGCTCATGCGGGGGTTTAAGCGCCTGTTAGACCCGAGGGGGATTATGAACCCCGGGAAGGTGTTCGGGCATGAAGCCGCCCCAGTGCGCTAGGTGCGGCATCTGCCTGCCCGCCTGCCCCACCTACGCGGTGGAGATGCGGGAGGCGTCGGGGCCTAGGGGGAGGCTGTTACTGCTGAAAAGCCTAGCCGAGGGGGAGGTTGAGGACGTTCAGGGTCTACGGGAACCCCTCTACACATGCACCCTATGCGGTGCCTGCCAAGACGCCTGCCCCCAACCCCTACCCATAGTAGATGCCATAAGAAACGCCAGAGCCCGCCTAGTGAACTTAGGCGTTGAGCCTCCGGAGGCGTATAGGAGGGTTAGGGATAGCATGCGACGGTGGGGAAACCCGCTGGGGGTGGAACGCACCGAGGCGCCAGCTTGGGACGCTGAGAGGACCGAATGCGTGCTCTTCTCCGGTTGCGTGGCGACGTACCTCCGAAGGGAAGTTTTGGATGCTGCGGAGGCGGTTCTTGAAGCCGCGGGAATAAAACACACCACACTTAAAGGAGTTTGCTGCGGCGCCCCACTCCTGCGGGCTGGATACGTTGAGGACGCAAGACGCCTCGCGGAGGAGAATGTGAGGAGGCTGGGTAGCCGCATCAACGGGCTCATAGTCCTATGCCCCCACTGCCAGCGGGCGTTCATGGAGGATTACAAGCTTCTAGTCGGAACCTCCATGCCAGCCGTCCACATCACCCAGCTGGTAGACCGCCTCATCAGCGAGGGTAGACTCAAGCTTGAGGAGGGTGTGGAGCTGAGGGTTGCCTACCACGACCCCTGCAACCTCGGACGCGGGTTAAGCGTCTACGAGGAGCCTAGGAGGGTTCTCCGATCAATACCAGAGATGCGGCTGGTGGAACTGAAACATAATAGGGGGCATTCTCTGTGCTGTGGGGGTGCGCATCCGTGGGGATACCCAAAGCTCTCCATGGAGCTGGCGAGGAGGAGGCTACAGGAGGCTCTAAGCGTCGGTGCGGACGTGCTAGCTACATCCTGCCCCCACTGCTACCAAAGCCTCCTAAACGCGGCTCTACACCACGCTAGGGAACTCACGGTGGCAAGCGTGGTGGAGGTGGCGGCTGAAGCCGTCAGGCGGTAGGTTAGTACCCGAAGCTCGTGGGTCCGTACGCCTCCCACTCCGAACTGCGCCCCTGAGTAGGCGGGGACGCCCCCCTCACCGCATTTAGAACCCGCCTCACGACATCGGTGGCGGATGCCCCGAGAACCCTGATCATAGGTTCCTTCCCTACATCCCCGAGGTCGTATATTACGTCCGGCACCGTTCCGGCGCTCCTTACGGCTTCTTCCACGCCCCACTGGAGGGTCATACCCTCCGTTGCCTTCACGTGCTCCGGCTCTCGTCTCCTGTCAAAACTGGCGACCACACCGAGGGTGCGTAGAGCCTTTAGTAATTCACCGTCGTAGTGGAGGTTCACGGCCGCCCTTTTGGACGGGTCGTATTTCATGGCCGTTAGGATGAGGCGGGCTAGGTGGCTTGAAGCCCCGAAGCGGACTGGACCAGCCGCCCTCGCCCTCCCCCGCACCCTCACTACGCGGCCCTCCACAGCCGCCACGTGCATCGGGTTTGAGGCGTATGGTAGGGCCATGGCGATCTGGGTTCCCACCTCCGCAACGTATGGGTGTAGCTCCGGGCTACCCTCAAA
Organism: uncultured Candidatus Bathyarchaeia archaeon; assembly: GCA_964555905.1. GTDB lineage: Archaea > Thermoproteota > Bathyarchaeia > EX4484-135 > B24-G1 > CAZKUI01. The sequence continues at coordinate 2,318 of CAZKUI010000033.1, forward strand.
GAGTTCCACCGCCCTGTCTACGTCCTCTAACACCCTGTACTTCTCAGCCTCGTTCATGAGGTGGGCTGTGGGGTTCACCGGCTGTCTACCGCCCCCAACGCTCACCGTGTACGCAACGGCCTCTTGGATGAAGCCCTCCGCCGCCTCCACAGCCTCCTCCACGCTGAATCCATGCGCGAGGTAGGCGGTTATGGCGGATGAAAATACGCACCCAGCCCCGTGGGGTGAAACGTCAAGCCTAGGCTTCGCGAACCTCCTGAACTCCCCGTCGTGGTATAGGATGTCCACCACCTCCCCGTGGCCTAGGTGCCCACCCTTCACAACCACAGCCCTAGGCCCCAAATCTGCGATTCTCCTAGCGGCTTCCTCAGCGTCCTCCACGGAGCGTATGTATACCCCGGATATCTCCTCAGCCTCAAACACGTTCGGGGTTACGACGTACGCCCTTGGAACCACCTCCCGAATTAAGACGCGCTCAGCCCCCTCGCGGACGAGCAACTCCCCAGTGCCAGCCCTAAGGACGGGATCCACCACGACCCTCAGCCCGTGCTCGTCTATGGCGTCGGCGACCACCATCATGACCTCCCCAGCGTAGAGCATGCCGGTCTTCGCGAACTCCACCGTTAAGTCCCTGAGGACTGCGTCTAACTGGCTCCTCACCATCTCCGGCGGGACCGGGAGGACTTCGTAGACGCCCCTAGTGTTCTGGGAGGTGACCGCGGTGACGACGCATGCCCCGTAGACGTTTAGGGCGGTGAAGGTCTTCAAATCCGCTTGAATTCCGGCTCCGCCGCCGCTGTCGGAGCCGGCGATGGTGAGAACGCACGGCATTCTAATACTCATTCCACTAAGTAATGTCCACTCCAGACTTTAAATCTTGACGATGAGGACCTAGGGGAACTTGAGGCTTAATGCATCCTCTTCGCACGCCTGTATGCACCTTAGGCAGTAAATGCACTCCGGGTCGTTTATCTTCTCACCCGGAAGCGTCATCACCTTCACGTCCATGGGGCACACCTCCACGCACCTCCTGCACTTCGTGCACCTCACAGGGTTCCTAGACAACCCCAAAAAGCTGAACCTGTTTACCACAGCCATCAACGCCCCAACGGGGCAGATGTACTTGCAGAAGAACCTTGGAACGTAGACGGATGAAACGAGGAAGGCGGCTAGTATGGCGAGGCGAGCCCAGAGCAGGGGCGGAATGGAGAGGATGAACATGCGTAGACTATCCAGCGGAGCCGCGGTGAGCCACGGTATGGCCGCCTCAAGCCCGAGTAGGAGCTTCGGGGCCGCTGAGAGGAGCGTCTCGTGGGGTGAGAGGGCGTCAAATGGACCCGACGCTAGGGCTCCCAGGCCCCGCTTGTAGTCCTCCCCAACCCCGAGGGCGAGGGATATAGCTAGGGTTCCGCTCACGGTGAGGGTGGCGAGGGCCACGTAGTACTTCACGTCCACCATCCATTGGTGGGTCTTCGGCGAGATTTTCCAGTGCCTCCTCTTCACGTACGCCAGTAGGTCTTGGACGAAGCCGAAGGGGCAAAGCCAGCCGCACATAGCCCTCCCGAAGAGGACGCCGACGAGGAGGAAGCTGGCTATCGGGATGAACGGAAACACGGGCTTGGAGAGCATGAGCTGCATGGCTGAGAATGCCCCGAGCATGGTTCTTCCGTAGGCCCTGGCGGGGATTAGGATTGGGAGGATTACGGGGCGTGGCTTAACCCCGAACACGCCAGCGCAGAAGAAGACGAAGAAAACGAACTGAACGAGCTTTCGTGGCAACTCAGCCTTTAAGGCCTCCCCGCTCAATAGGTGCACCCCGCAGCTTGGTAATGTGATTTGCGGGGTGCATAAAAATTTGATGCGTCTAAATCCGGAAACTCTTATGTGCGGCTGCACGCATAAATAGGGTGGCTGGATGAGGCGGGCTCGGAAAACCCGACATCCGGATGACGAACCCACGCAGGCGCCGACGGCCAAGAACCTAAACGAAAACGGAAAAACATAATTTCAAGCTTTTCGAAGCAAATTTTAGTGTGCGCCATGAAAGCGGTGATTCTCGCCGGTGGGTACGGGAAGAGGCTGAGGCCCCTCACGAACAAAGTCCCGAAGCCCTTGGTGGAGGTGGCTGGGAAGCCCATACTGAGGTGGCAGATTGAGTGGCTGAGGATGCACGGATTCAGGGAGGTGGTTCTCTGCGTGGGTTACCTAAAGGAGAAGATCATGGAGTACGTGGGAGACGGCGGCGTCCTCGGGGTCAAGGCGTACTACGCGGTGGAGGATGAACCCCTAGGCACCGGAGGCGCAATAAAGAACGCGGAGAGCGTCCTTCGGTCGGAGGGGAAGTTCCTCGTCCTCAACGGGGATGTACTAACGAACCTAAACCCGGCGAGGCTCGTGGATGCGCTGGGTGGCGCGGCCGGCGCCCTCTCCCTAGTCCCACTCCGCTCCTCATACGGCGTCATCGACGTAGACGAGAGGGGGGTCATTAGGGAGTTCAGGGAGAAGCCGCTGCTCCCAGACTACTGGATTAACGCCGGGGTCTACTGCTTCACGCCTGAAATCCTAAACCACCTACCGGAGAGGGGGGACATAGAGTCCACGTCCTTCCCCGAACTCGCTAGGAGGGGGAGGCTCGTAGGGGTGAAGTATAACGATGTCTACTGGAGGTCCATAGACACGTATAAGGACTTAGAGGTGGCGGAGCGGGAGCTACCGAGGGTGAGGTGGGGGTAAACAGCGCCTCCCCTGCTATATTCTGGTTCTTACCTGAGTTTCACAACCTAAATGTTTAGGGAGATTCAAGAAACTTTTTATTAGCAATTCCCGCGTTAAAGGGTGTAGTTATGTGCGGAATAACGGGGTGCGTACTTAAGGAGGGGCCCGCCGCCCCCCTAATACACGAATCCCTGAAGAGGCTGGAGTACCGCGGCTACGACTCGTGCGGGGAGGCCACCGTAGACGGTGGCAGGCTGTACATAAAGAAGGACAGGGGCACCATAGACGAAGTTCACAGGAGGCTGAACTTGGACGACCTGCCCGGGCGTCTCGGGATTGGGCATACGAGGTGGGCGACGCATGGGGCTCCAACCCGGGTAAACGCCCACCCCCACGTGGACTGCAACATGCAAATCGCGGTTGTTCACAACGGCATCATAGAGAACTTCGCCGAGCTGCGGATGGAGCTGGAGGAGCTTGGGCACAAGTTCCGCTCGAAGACCGACACGGAGGTCGTCCCCCACCTCGTGGAGGAGTATATGCGAAACGGCATGGACTTCGTGGACGCGTGCAGGGAGGCCATCAAACGCCTCAGGGGCTCCTACGCACTCGCCATACTCCACGCTGGGGAGAGCCGCATCGTGTGCGCTAGGAGGGAAAGCCCCCTCGTCCTAGGCGTAGGAGAGGACGGCGTCTACTTCGCATCCGACATACCAGCCTTCCTGCCGTACACAAACAGGGTTGTCTTCATAGAGGATGGCGAGATGGTCGTGGTAACGGAGGAGGGCTACGAAATCAGACGCATAAGCGACTGGACGCCCATAGAGAGGAGGCCGCAGCTCATAGAGTGGTCTGTGGAGATGGCGGAGAGGCGTGGATACCCACACTTCATGCTGAAGGAGATACACGAGCAGCCCGCCTGCCTCAGAAACACCCTCCGCCTACGGGAGGAATACCTAGAACTCATGACAAAGTTCCTTGACAGGGCTGAGGAGCTGTTCCTCGTGGCGTGCGGAACGTCCTACCACGCCTGCCTAGCCGCCTCATACCTATTCTCCAAGCTCGCATGCAAGAGCTCTCATCCGGTCATCGCCTCCGAGTTCATTCAGAACTACGGAAGAGCACTAGGCATCGGCAGCACAATCCTAGCGGTGAGCCAGTCCGGAGAGACGGCGGACACCCTCAGCGCCGTGGCATACGCCAGGGACAAAGCCGCCACCATACTCGGTATAACAAACGTGGTGGGCTCCACCCTCACCCGCCTCGCACGCGTCTACATCTGCCAGCAGTCCGGCCCGGAAATCGGGGTTGCAGCAACAAAGACCTACACTTCTCAGCTTTCCGTCCTCACGCAGCTGGCGATAAGGCTCGGGATGGTTAGGGGTAAGATTGGGCACGTGGAGGGGGAGGAGCTCGTGGACTGGCTCTGGCGTATACCCGGGAAGGTTGAGGAGGTCCTAGCGTCGCAGGAGGGGCGCGTCATGGAGCTGGCGAGGAAGTACGCCGGGAGCGAAAGGTTCCTCTTCTTCGGCGGTGGGATAAACCTCGCCACGGCCATGGAGGGGAGGCTGAAGCTATTGGAGATATCTTACATACCCTCCCTAGCCTACGCTAGGGTGGAGGACCACCTACTGGGGTTCGTAGACGGGGACACAACCGCCGTCTTCGTCTGCCCGAACACAAACTCTAGGAGGAGACTCATAGACGCTATGGCGTTGATCGTGGATTGCGGAGCCAACGTCCTCGCGTTGGTGGAGGAGGGCGACGACGAGGTTCACGAGGTCGCAGACGAGGTGATCGAGCTTCCACGCATGCCGCTTGAGGAGCTCACGCCAATCCCGTACATCGTACCCCTCCAGCTCCTAGCGTACTACATCTCGGTTGAGAGGGGATTAAACCCGGACAAGCCTAGGAACTTGGCGAAGTCCGTAACGGTGAAGTAGACCGTCCACCTACTACTTTCTGCTTATGGATTCCTTAGACGTTAAGGGCGAGATTAGGCGTAGGATTTGGCGTCTACTTGAGGAGCGGGGCGTAGCCAGATTTCCAAAGCCGATTTTTGGCCGCATACCGAACTTCGTTGGGGCTGAGGAGGCTGCAGTACGCCTCAAACTTCTACCAGAGTACGAAAGAGCTGGTGTAATCTTCTGCAATCCCGATTCGCCGCAGAGGCCTGTGAGGCTAATGGCGCTCAGGGATGGAAAAACCGTTGTGATGGCGACCCCGCGCTTGAGGAGGGGTCTACTCATGTTGGAGCCGGGGCGCATACCGTCGTATGCGTTCAGCGAGGCATCAACCATACGCGGGGCGTTCAGGTGGGGGCGAAGCGTCAAGCCTTGGGATGTCAATATAGACATGAAGGTCGTTGGCTCCGTGGCGGTCTCGCCGGATGGAGGCCGCCTAGGAAAGGGCCACGGGTACAGCGACCTAGAATACGCCATACTCCTAGAATGCGGGGCGATAGGCGAGGAAACGCCCATAGTAACGACGGTCCACGAACTGCAAATCGTAGACAGGATACCGATGGGCCCATACGATGTTCCAGTGGACGTGATAGTTACGCCTAAAAGGTGCATAAGAACGGAGACCCCATATAAAAGACCGAGTGGAATAGACTGGAGCTTAGTAGACGGGAGGGTGATGAACGAGATTCCCATACTGAGGGACGTGAGAAGCAAAGGCGGGTGTCTACGCCCCTCCACTTAGGTACTCTATGGTTGTTGCGGCGATCACCCTCGCCGCTTTTACGACGTCATCCGCCTCCACGTACTCGTTGTAAGCGTGTGCCTTCGTTAGGCATCCGGGTCCATAGTGTATGGCTGGTATCCCCCTCAGGCGGAAGTGCTTCGCGTCGCTCGCCGCTGGCATGTAATACGGCCTGAGCCTCACGCCAAGGATTTCCTCCGCATTCCTCCTAAGAACCTTGAATATGTCGGTTTCTGGGGTTACGTAGTTTGGCTCCGACATGTGGGTGACCTTCAGCTCTAAGTCGTGTCCTTCAACCGCCTCTTTTATGCGTTCTAGGGTTTCCTTCGCCGTTGTTCCCGGTGGAATCCGTATGTCTATGTGGAGTGTGCACTCGTCCGGGACTATGTTCACCTTCACCCCGCCCCTAATCACGCCGAAGTTCACGGTGACCCTGTTGAGGGTGGTGACCGCCCGTTCTATGCGTCCCTCCTCCACGCCCTCCCCGCGGAGCATCTCCATCAGAAACTCCCTTGACTCCCTCATCACGCCCTTAAGCTCCTCAGGCGTCTCCACGGACACCTCACACGCCCTCCGGATTACCGGCATGACTTCCGTCACTTTTTCTATGGCGTTCTCGCCGAGGGTTGGTATGCTTGAGTGGGCTGGAACCCCGCGTGCCTTCAATATTATTCTGCATAGGCCCTTCTCCCCCACGATTGCCGATTTTAGGCCGCTCGGCTCCCCTATGATGCACGCATCCCCGGAGATCTTCCCCCTCTCCAGCAGCCACTCCGTCCCGTATCTCCCGCCGACCTCCTCATCCGCCACCAACATCAGGGTGAGGGTTCCGCCAATCTCCTCAACGAGACCTGCAGATGCGGTGAACGCCCCGGAGACCGATGCAACCCCACCCTTCATGTCCGTGGCGCCTCGGCCGAGTATCTTGCCGTTCTTCAGCTCCCCGCAGAAGGGTGGGAAGTCCCAGCGCTCCGCATCCCCGGGTGGCACGGTGTCTATGTGCCCGTTCAGAATGAGGGAGGGCTTACCGCTTCCGACCCGGCAGACGACGCTCACCTTACCCGGAGCCGCCTCGTGCAACTCCGCGGTGTACCCGTGCTCCCCGAGCCACTCGCGGAGGAGGGACGCGATGTCCCTCGTGTCCCCGGGTGGGTTCACGCTCGGCGTCCTCACGAGCCTCGCGCATAGGTCTACAATTTCATCCCCGAGGGAGTCTACTTCCCTCACCGCCCTCTCTTTCGCGTTAACTCGCAAGGTTAACCCTCCACCCTAAACATCCACGTAGACGGGCAATAAAATTACGCATTCACAACTTTTAGGTGGAAAAGGTAATTTAGGGCGTGCCAGTAGAGTGTCTTTGGCGGTTGGGGCTCGGTGGAAGCTTTTGCAGGGGAGAATCGAGAGGCGGATTATAAACCTGTGTAAGGAGCTGGTTAGGCCCCAAAGAATCGTAGCCATCATGCTCTATGGCCCCAGGGTAAGCGGTTACGGGGGGCCGGGTGGCCACGTAGAAGTGCTGCTCGTCTTAAGTTGGAAGCGCCCCGGGATTGGCTTCCGCCTCAGGCAGGTTGACGGCGTAGATGTTCACGTCCTAATGGTGGATAGGAGGCTCGTCCAGTGGGACGCACGGTGGGGCCTCCTCGGCGACTGCCTAGCTGGGAGGCTATTCACGCCATACGTGCCCCTAGTTGGCGTGGAACGCCTGTGGGAGTTGGAGGTTCTGCTGAAGCGCCGCATCATCTTAGACGCCCTAGAGAGGCTCCTCTGGGACTACGTGGAAATCGCCCACGAACTCCGCATACACCCGCGGTACTTCCTCCACGAGTACATGGCTAGGAGGGCTGCCATCTACCCGCTATCAGCCTACGAGTACGCCAACATCCAGCGTAAGGACGTGAAGGAGAGAAACCTGAACGCGATGATGGTTGGCTTCATGGAGGCGTTGAGGGAGTTGGAGGAGGAGGGCTGGGTGAGACTTCAAGGGGGCTACGTGAGGATCGGGAAGAGGCTGATGGGGAAGCGAAGCTGGTCTAGGCTGCCGAGGGTGGTGAGAGCCGCCTATAGGAGCGCCGCCACGCACCTAATGGGCCTCCTACCGTGGGTTATCCGCCACCACCTAAACGAACTCAGCATACACATGAGGGCTCTCCGAACGCTAAACGTGAGGAGCGTCTTACCTGAATTGGAGGACCCGAGGGACTACCTCTACCTCCCCACGTCAACCGGGATGGTTCCCCTATCAGATGGAACCACCGTGGACGAGTTCGTGAGGAAAATCGCTCCAGCTGGGTGCAAGGTGGATGTTAGGCGGATTGGGTGGCTCCTCGCGTCCACGTACCTAATCACGATTAGGGGGGATGGGTGGCTTCGCCGCGTGGTTGTGAAGAAGTTTGCGGATGAGAAGGGGCTTAAGTGGATTCCCGTCTCCCTATGGGCGCTCGGCGCCCGCAGGTTCGCCATGCTCGGAGACGCGAGGCTTAGAAGGGAGTACGCCGCCACGAGGCTCCTACGTAGACATGGAATCCCAGCCCCCGACATACTCCACGTAAGCCCGAGAAGCCTACTCATATTCAAGGAGTACGTGGAGGGAGAAAACCTAGTGAAGCTCATTAAGAGGGCGGCTGCCCGCGGGAAGCCCACCGAGGATGAGATGGAAACCATGAGGGGGGTTGGACGCCGGATAGCCGAGATACACCGCCTCGGGGTCACCCTCGGGGACTGCAAGCCCGAGAACATCCTGATTTCTAGGTCTGGGGAGGTTTACCTCGTGGACTTGGAGCAGGCGATGGTGGGTGGAGACGAGGCGTGGGACTTGGCTGAGTTCATCTACCTCCTAGCGTTTTATGCGCCTACCTCCCCGAAACCACCGTTCCTCCCGCCATCTGAAGTCCTAGCTCAACTTGCCAGGGAGTTTCTCGTAGGCTACTTGGAGGGCGGCGGCTCCATGAGCGTTGTTAAGAGGGTGCTCTCCCCAAGGTATGGGAGGGTCTTCGGAGTCTTGGTTCCACACTCGGCGGGCGTAATGACGCTACTACGTGGGAGTATGGAGGCGTCTAAATGACCAGCCTGAGGTTCTACGGCGGCGTGGAGGGGGAGATAGGGGGCAACCAAATCCTACTCCAAGACGGGGAAACCCGGATACTACTAGACCTCGGGGTGAACTTCTCCCGGTGGAGGAGGTACTTCAGCTTCCCCCTCTCTAGGCCCAGGGGGATGGAGGACTACTTCAGGGTTGGCCTCATCCCCGAGGCGTTGAGGGAGCCCGGGGAGGCGTACATAAGGCGGGATTTGGACGCCTGCATCATAACGCACCCGCATTCAGACCACTACGGGGCGGCGTGCGCCCTACCACCCGACGACGTACCCGTCTACCTCGGCGAGGCGGCGTACCGCATCATCTCGGCGAAGATGGAGGGTAGGAGGGGGCCGGAGGCCAAGGCGTTCTCCCAGCTTGAGTTTAGGACCTTCCGCACGGGCACCCGCATATCCATCGGGGATGTGGAGGTTGTCCCGTGGCACGTGGACCACAGCACGCCCGGCTCCTACGTCCTCCTCGTCTACACCAGCGGGGGCCTCGTCGTCTACACGGGCGACTTCCGCGTCCACGGGAGCTTCGGCCAGCGGCTCACGGAGGAGAGGGGGCAGTTCTGGCATAGGCTGGAGGGCGAGGAGGTTAAAGCCTTCATATGCGAGGGGACGAACATAGGCGAGCCCGTCAGCCCCCTCAGCGAGCGAGACGTGGAACACTTCATGCAGGAGTGCGTGGAGGAGTGCCGAGGTCTAGTCATCGTGAACACATCCACCTGTGACGTAGACAGACTGAAAACCGTTTGTCGGGTTGCGGAGCGCACAAACCGGAGGGTCGTCGCAACGAAGCACTTCCTAGTGGTGCTGGAGGCGCTTAAGGATGACGAGAAGCTCGCCGCCCCGAAGGTGGGGGTAGACGTACTACCCTACGAGGACGAACTGGACGA
>CAZKUI010000034.1:0-11101 GCA_964555905.1 uncultured Candidatus Bathyarchaeia archaeon
AAACATAACTACACCTCCACGTGTTATTTAGGGTAATAAATTTTATATACAAATAACGAAATTTCACTATGACGAGCTAATGCGATGAGAATGAGTTCAAAAACTACACCTCCACGTGGTTGGCGGGGTTTCCGCCACCATTTTTATATAAAACTAATCTTTTTATTAGAAATTCACTCTGATTAGCCTAGAAAATCTTGCTTATTCTGTATTGAATGAGGTTTTTGTGGGGCGGGGGCCGGGGATCGAACCCGGGCTTGGGGCTCCACAGGCCCCTAGGCTACCACTACCTCACCCCCGCCACAGGTGCATTTTCGTTTGGGGTGGATAAAAAGCTAACCTTCGTGCGTGCATTTCCTCAGCTCCTCTATGGCGGCGTCTACTTCTAATGTCTTCTGGCTTCTGGTTTTCATGTCCCTCAATATGACCTTGCCTTCCCTAAGCTCCCTAGCTCCGACTATCACGGCGTATGGGATTTTGAGTCTGTCTGCGTGCGCTAGAATCCCTGACAGCGACCTGCGCATCAGGTCTACGTCCGACCTTACGCCCGCTGACCGTAAACGCTGAGCGATTTTTATCGCCTGCACTCGGAGTTCATCTGACGCTGGCGCTACTACCACGTCTACGAAGTGCTCCCTCTGGGGTTCTTGGCCCTGGAGGTGCATCGCCTCTACTAGGCGGTCGAACCCGAGGGCGAATCCCGTTGCGGGGGTCTCCGGGCCCCCATAGTCGGAGACGAGCCTGTCGTACCTTCCGCCCCCGCAGACCTGCTTCTGGCCTCCCAGCCTCGGCACGTCAATCTCGAAGACCATGCCTGTGTAGTAGTCTAGGCCCCGGGCGATGCTCAGGTCCACCACGTAGTCTTTTACGCCGTACGCCTCGAGTAGCGTGAGTATTTCGTCGAGTTCCCTTAGGGCGTTAGACGCCTTCTCCGACTGCCTGAATGCCTCCTCAGCCTTCTCCACGATCTCGCCTCGCGGACCTCTCAGCCATATCATGCTCATGACCCGGCTCTTTAGGGGCTCCCTTATCTTCAGCTCCTCCATTTGGCTCTCCAGCCTGTTTAGCACATCCTCCTCTGTGAGGGGCCTTCCCGTTCCATTTAGCACCGCCTCGCCTACCTGCATCTTTCCGAGGTCGCTTACGGCGTCGTCTATTGCCTTTATGAGGCGGTTCTGCACTTCTACGTTGACTCCCCCCTCCTCCAGTATGCCCCTTAGAACCCCTAGGTGCCCTATTCTGGTCTCATACTCGCTTAGTCCCAGCGCCTTTAGGGTGTCTACGGCTAGGGCGATGACCTCCGCGTCAGCCTCCGGGTGAGGCGAGCCTATCAGCTCCACCCCAGCCTGCCAGAACTCCCTGTATCTGCCGGGTCCGGGTCTGTCGTAGCGGAAGCAACGCCCTATGTAGTAGAGCTTTATGGGCTTCGGCCAGGTGGAGAGGCCGCCTGAGATGTACATGCGGCAGATTGGCGCCGTTAATTCGGGCCTGAGGACGTACTCCGGCGGCTTCCCGCGTCCCTCCCGGCGTTCACGCTCCTTACCCCGGAAGACGTACATCTCCTCCCTGATTTCCTCCCCGGACCTGAGCGAGTACAGCTCGAAGTGCTCGAAGGTTGGGGTTACCACCTCCCTGAATCCGTAGCTCTCGAAGACCCCGCGGATTATCTCCTCCGCCCTACGCCGGAACTCCGCCTCCTCCGGCAGGAAGTCCCTAGTTCCCCGTGGCGGCTGGAATACCCTACTCTTGGGCATGTAGACCACCAGAAGTTTGTTGGGGAGCTACGCTGGGGTTGGAGGCCCCTCGCCTAACCCATTCGGCGGTTAACGCCAGTATGGGTGCAATTCCCCATCAAGCTCCCCACACCCTAAAATTGAACGCGTATCCGTAAATAAATTTTTGTGTTGAGGGGTTTCTCCCCCGTCTACCTCCTTTCGGTGTAATCCTCGCGTGGGGGTGAGAATGCGTCTATCACGTAGGTGATAAATCCCCCCTCATAGTGCATTACGGTCAGCATTATCCGCTCCCCAGTCGCTATAGGCTTACGATTCTACAGATTTTCGTAGACAGGTTAAAGCCCGTCCACACCTCAATGATGTGGGTGGCGTGAGGGTTGAAGGTTTTATATCCGGCTTATGAGTGTTTTATGGTGTGGTTGGTATGTCTAGCGAGGAGAAGCTTCCTGTTTCAGAGGCTCTTACCATAATTGATTACAGGACTCTGTATAAGAGTGCGAAGTGGTGGTCTGCTGTGGCGTTGCTGGAGGCGTTCGGTCGGAGGCAGATAGCCATCTACCTATGGATTAACAGGAATGGGCAGTGGAAGCGGAAGCAGAAGTTCGTCATCCATAATAAGGGGGAGTGGCTCTCCATAAAAAACGCGGTGGAGGAGCTGCTCCCGCAAATAGGCTAAATGACAGCCCGTGGAGATTGCAGATCGACGGGAAGCTGAGCCGTAACCCCTCATTCTAGGGGTTGACTGGGCGTGCCGAGGTTCTTCGCCACCACCTCTAGGGGATTAGAGGATGTAGCGGCTGGGGAGGTCCGCGGGCTGCTGGGTTGCAACGTCAGGGAGGGTGTGGGGAGGGTTTTCTTTGAGGCTGGATTGGACGCCATACCAAAGCTGAACCTGCACTCCAGAACCATCCATAAGGTTTTGCTGCTCCTATGCCGCGGGAGCTTTGAAACCCTGAACGATGTCTACGCCATGGCTAAGCGTGTGGACTACACGGAGTTCGTAGACCCGGAGCAGAGCTTCGCGGTTAGGGCGGAGCGGAGCGGGGTGCACCCGTTCACCAGCATGGACGTGGCGGCGTCGGTGGGTCAGGCGGTCATAGACAGCTATATGGAGGCTACCGGGAGGAGGCTTCGGGTGAACCTAGACCAGCCTGACGTGGAGTTCATTTGCCTCGTCCACGGGAGCGAGTTCGTCATGGGGCTGAACACCACGGGTGCCTCGCTCCACAAGAGGCACTACAGGGTCTACGACCACCCAGCCGCCCTCAAGACAACCATCGCCTCAGCCATGATCAAGCTGAGCGGCTGGAAGCCCAGCGAACCCCTCCTAGACCCACTCTGCGGGGGCGCAACCATACCCATAGAGGCGGCGCTAATAGCCCGGCGCGTACCCCCGGGGGTCTTCCGCGGAGGGGACTTCGCATTTCTCCGCCTGAAGTTCCTAGACCCCGCGGAGTTTTGGGAGATGCGGGAGAGGGCGCTCGAGGAGGCGAATTCGGAGAGCTTCCCGATTTACGGGCTGGATAAGTCCTTGAGGTACTTGGAGGGGGCGTCCATGAACGTGGAGTCGGCTGGGGTGGGTGGCACGGTCACCCTGCTACACGGGGACGCCACCAACCTCAGGGAGTATATAGGGTTCACCCCGAGATTCGTGATTACGAACCCGCCCTATGGGATACGGATGCGTAAGCCGCACCTGCGGACATTCTATAGGAACTTCCTGAAGTCCCTAGTGGACGTAGCCAGCGGGGGAACGCTCCTCCTCATTACGGCGGCTACCAAGCGGTTCTCCGAGGCGGCTGAGGCGGCTGGCGTCGGGGTGGAGTGGAGGAGAACCGTCTACCACGGAAACGTGAAGACCGTCATATTCAAGTGCACCCTCTAGCCCCAAGGCGAGAATAACGATTATTAGGGACTCCGCGAAAACCCTTAGATTGGCATGAACCCCGACGTGCTATTCTCCGCGGGTCTCGTCCTCTTCCTCGCCGGGTTCCTCCTGGCAATCGCCGCCATCATCCTATTCGCCGTGCGCTCCTTTAGGGGCGGTGGGGTGAGGGGAGGAGGGGTGATTCTGCTGGGGCCGGTTCCCATCGTATTTGGGGATGAGAGGCTCACGAAAGTTCTGGTGTTCGTGGCGGTCATAATTTTCGTCGTATTTCTTATAGTCTCCATAATCCCGCTGGTGGTGTCCACGGCGTGAGCGGGACGAAGTGTGAAATATGCGGGGTTAGAGACGCCCTCTACGTCTGCTCTCGGTGCGGGGCGAGGGTGTGCGGTCTCTGCATAGACCCCCACACGTGGACATGCGTGAGGTGTAGAGGGGAGGCTGGACCGCCGCAACCATCGGGCACGCCAGCCATACCCATTATGTTGCTCATGGCGGGCTTCACCCTCGCGTTCTTAGGGTTTATTCTCATGTTCATCGCCGGAGCCCTCTCAGGCGGAAATGTTGGCGGGGTAGTTTTCGTATGGCCCATCCCCCTAGTGTTCGGTTTCGGTTCCGTGGATTTAATGGCGGTAGCCGTGTTGATCTTATTGCTTCTGCTCATGGTCTTTGTGGCGTTGCCCCTACTTGCGGGGATAGGTAAGATTGTAAAAGACTAGGGAGGAGTTCTTTAGGTAGGCGTAGGGGTCTACCTCCCGAACCTCCGCCCCGTCTACGTCTATGATGTAGATGACGTGGATGCGGGCGCTCCTAATCTCCTCTATGCTCACCGGTGGGTTGCTGTAGTAAAGGTCGCAGAGCTTCTTCACCTCCCTCAACTCCTCGATTTCCCTATGTCTAGGGGGCTTCACGAAAACCTCTGGTATCTCAATGATGTAGTATGGCGGGATGCCTAGGGCGAACTTCGTGGCATAGTTGCTGTACCTCGCAATCTTACTGGCAATTCTAGCCCTGCAGTACGTAGACGGGTCTAGGGCGTGCTCCGGAGGGACGAAGCCGGTCTCGATTTCCACGATGAGGCTTCCATTCCCCTTCGTGCCGTAGACATCGCAGGTTAGGACGCCGTTTATCTTACGCTCCACATCCACCTCGTATCCTCGCAGGAGTAGGGGCTTAGCGCACAGGAGCTCCATCACGGAGTGGTTTATCTTCACCTCCCCCCGATAGTGGAGCTTCACCAACTTCCGCTTCAGCCGCTCTAACTTCCCCCTAATCCTAGGGTTATCCCCGGCAATCCTCTCTAAGAGAACAGCCAAGTCATTCTCGAACTTCTTTAAGTTAGAGCCGCTCCGCGTCATACCATGAACCCTTTCCACGCACCCCACTCTCAGGGACACTCATAACTATATTTTTAACCAGCGGGTCACCAAAACCACGGAGAAGCATACGTTAAAATTGACTAACACCCTCCGCCTTTGAAAACCATTAATGAAAAACTGAGACTTGCAAAACTCATAAATTAACATTGCATAAGTTGGCAACTCTTAAATCCAACAGTTTAACTATTCTAACATGCCTCGGTCGGGAGCAAGCTTGGATCTCCCTCGGACTCCTCCCGACCACAACCCACCAGTATGAGCCTGGGAAACCAGGTTCGTACTGATGGGTTGATGGTTGGAAGGAATCCGGAGGAGGTTCAGGCTTCGACCGGCCGAGGCATTTTTCTTTTTGGTGAGGTTGAGTTTTGCTTGGGAAGTGTTTAATGGCTTAGGGTTTCCTATTAATGGTTGGTGTGGGATGGCTGAGGAGGGCGAGAGGGTAAGGAGGGCGGCTGAACTCCGTGAGTCTCTTAAGAGGCGGATTGAGGAGTTAGAGTCGCAGCTTAACGAGCTAAGGAGCCTCCTAGAGCTGGTGGAGGATTTCCTTAAGGAGAAGAGCTTTAAGAAGTTGGAGGTTAAGGAGGAGGTTCCTGCTGGGGCGCCCATCCCAAAAACGGTTGGCGCCCCAGCGTCGGAGACGGTAATCCCCATAACCACGATTGAAGGGGTGTTGCTTGCGAACCTCCACGTGAAGGGCGGCGTGGTGAAGGTTATTCCAGCGGAGGGTGCGAAGTTTAACGTGAACACACCCCCCTTCCAATCATTTCTAGTGGGCCGGGTGCTCTCTAAAATGAGGGAGAGGGATGAGGAGAGGGCGGCAAACGGAGAAATCCCCCAAGATGAAATAATCTCCTACGAAATTCGCGAGGACGACGGCGTGATCAGCGAAATTGAGATTAGGAATGTGAAGCCTCAGCAGCTCCGGGAGCTTAAGTCTACGATCCGGTGGACTCTCCGGAGGATGTATGAGAAGATGACCTTCAGCGGTAAGGTCTCCAAATCCGGGGCTGCTTAGCGTCTAGTATGGCGGAGATTCCGGATGGAGTTTCCTTTCATCCCCTTGAAGTGGTAAAAGCTCAAAATTATTATTTTGTGCGCAAAATAAGTGAGTTGGGAGGGGGTTGGTTTTGGTGGAGCCTGAGGTGGAGGATAAGAGGATTACCTTGGAAGAGGCCGTGAAGAAGATTCCCGATGGGGCCCACATAGGGTGGGGTGGCTTTGGCTATCAGAGGCCTCCCATGGCATTCGCCCACGAGTTGGTGAGGCAGGGGAAGCGGAACCTCACCATCTACACGTGCGGCTCCGAGATTGATATAGACATCATGGCTGGAGCCGGGGTGGCCAACAGGTTCGAATTGGCGTTCTTCGCAATTGAGGGTATAGGCCTAGCGCCGAACCTCCAACGTCGGATAAGAGAGGGGTTGGTGGAGATCGAGGACTACACCAACCTAGCCATGGCCATGAGGTTTCTCGGCGGAGCCCTGGGGGTTCCATTTATGCCCGTGAAGAGCATGCTTGGGACGGACTTGGTGGCGAAGTATAAGTTCAGGGAGAAGAAGGCCGTCGTGATTAACTGCCCCTTCACCGGGGAACCCGTCTGCCTAGTTCCATCCGTGAGGCCCGACTTCAGCATAGTTCACGTTCAGAGGGTGGACCCCGAGGGGAACGCCCAGATAGACGGCATAATAGGTGAGGACAGCGAGCTCGCCAAGGCGGGGAAGAAGACCATAATCATGGCTGAGGAGATCGTAGACGAGGAGGTCACGAGGACGAACCCCCAGGCGGTCGTCATACCGAATGTCTACGTCACCTACGTGGTGGAGTGCCCTTGGGGCTCCTACCCGATGCAGGTCTACAACTACTACGACCTAGACTTGGAGCACATACGCATGTACTACAACCAGTGCAAGACGGAGGAGGGCTGGCAGAAGTACCTAGAGGAGTACATACTTGGGGTGGAGAACCACATGGGGTTCCTGAAGAAGATAGGCCTAGAGAGGCTGATGAAGCTCAGGGCTAAGAAGCCCTTCGGATACTAGGAGGTGAGGTGTTATGCGCCCGGATGAGTATGCAAAGCCGGGTGAATACAGCACCCTAGAGATGATGGCGGTCTGCGGGGCGAGGGTCATCAAGAACGGTGAGATAGTATTTGTGGGGACGGGGCTACCCATGATAGCCGCCATGCTCGCCAAGAGAACCCACGCCCCCAAGGCAAAGATTGTCTACGAGTCGGGCTTCATAGACTCCGGGGCAATAGACCTCGCCCTCTCCATAGCGGACTCAAGGCTCGGCTACCACGCCGCCGCCATGCTGGGTCTCATAGAGGCGCTGGGCATACTGCTTCAGGGCGGGAGGGTTGACGTGGGCTTCGTGGGGGCCGCCCAGATAGACGAGTATGGGAACATCAACACCACTTACATAGGGAGCATGGACTCCCCAGTCGTGAGGCTGCCCGGGAGCGGGGGCGGAAACGACATAGTCTCCTCCGCGAAGAGGATAGTAATCATCATGAGGCACGAGAAGAGGAAGTTCGTGAAGACCCTATACTACCGCACGAGCCCCGGACACCTAGACGGACCCGGGGCGAGAAAGCGTGTGGGGCTCCTAGGCGGCGGACCGTCCCTCGTCATCACGAACCTCTGCCAGATGGACTTCGACGAGGAGACGAAGAGGATTAGGCTCAAAACGGTGCACCCCGGGGTGACCGTGGAGCAGGTCTTAGAGAACGTGGACTTTGACCTGATAGTTCCAGCGGAGGTTCCGGAGACCACGCCGCCGACGTATAGGGAGCTGGAGATACTCCGCGCCATAGATAGGGAGGGCCTCTACCTACGTAGATGACGCCCGTCTACGCCTAATCTCCTCCACAACCTTCTCCAATATTTTCGCGGCCTTCGGCTCGTCGGACCACCTGCTTAGGTAGAATGCGATATACTCCAGCTCGGTTGTGGTTAGGTTGAACGTAGACGTGGTTAGGGATTCAACCACATCTAGCAGGGATTCTATCACGGCTTTTATATCCCTGTGGGTTTTTGAGTAGTGGTCCTCGTCAAACTCCGCCTTTATGCCGAGCTTCATCAACCGCTCCTTTATGTCACCTGCACCCGGGGACTCCTCGGATTTTCCGGGCTTTTCCAACCCTCCGCCACCTCAATCCACCTTAAATGAGGCGGGGAACTCCGCGTCCATAAAATTTGCGACCCAGCCCCTAGAGAGTGCAGAAACACCACTATTTAAGCTTATACAAACAGACCCGAGGGGGAGCCTGCCGGTAGCCTACGCGTACCGTTTAAGTTTAACTTTCAGGTGTGGTGCGTGATTCAATTTCACCCTTCTCTCCAAGGTTAATCGCTAAACATACACGCAAATATTTATGTATAGCCCACTAAATTTGGCTTCTATACCGCTACATGATGAAAATACTACTAATCCACCGTGCTATGCTTAGGTGCGGGGTGAGGATTCCAGCTTTGACGTGGTAGACGGGTGGGGGTGGATGGCGTGGAACTTAAGGTGTTCGTCATGAAGACCTGCCCTAACTGCCCGGAGGCTAAGAGGATAGCGAAGGAGGTTGCTGGGGAGCTCGGCTTGGAGTACGTGGAGGTGGACTTGGGAACCCCGGAGGGGCGTGTGGAGGGTCTCATGCACCAAGTGGTTAGCACCCCGAGCATCGCCCTCGGTGATGACGTGATCGTCCGGGGTAGGCTCATCCCGAAGGAGGAGCTGGTGGAGGAGATCAGGCGGAGGATGGGGGCGTAGGCGTGGAGATTAAGGGCTTCGTAGACATGAGCCTCGTGGACTGGGATGGAAGGGCATCAGCCGTCCTATTCCTACCACGCTGCGACTTCAGGTGCCCCTACTGCCAGAACGCCGCCCTCGTACTCCACCCGGAGAACATAGAAACCATACCCTACGAGAAAATCCGGGCATACCTAAAGGAGTACAGGTGGGGTTTGGGGGGTGTGGTCATCACCGGCGGGGAGCCAACCCTACACAGAGACTTACCGGACCTATGCACGAGGCTGAAGGAGCTTGGGTTCCCCGTGAAGCTGGACACCAACGGAACCAGACCGGAAATGCTGGAGAAACTAATGGATGAAAACCTCATAGACTATGTAGCCATGGACGTCAAGGCACCCCTCACCGTGGAGAAGTATTCAAGGGCGTCGGGTGTAGACGCATCCACATTCCTAGGGGACGTGCGCAAGTCCATAGCCCTCCTCATGTCCTCGGAGGTACCCTACGAATTCAGGACCACGGTAGTCCCCACCCTTCACACCCCACGGGACGTGCAGGAAATCTGCATGGAAATCCGAGGGTGCATGAAATACGTGCTCCAGAACTTCAGACCCGGAGAAACCCTAAACCCTGAATTCAACAAGCTGCCGCCCTTCACGAGGGGCGAGCTGCAGGAGTTCTTAAGGGCGGCGCGGCGTGTAATTCCGAACGTCTCCATCAGACCTTAGATGTGAGCCCTTAAAATATACCCGCGGCGTTAGATGTAGTTGTGGGCGGAATGGCGGATAGAACTTTCACATTCACCATAGACACGGAAATCGCACCTTCCCTCATCGGGGATTTACTACGCTACATCATCCACTACCACCTATTTCCCCGCCCAACAAGCTTCGTAGACGTCTCCCTAAGCTACGTAGACGACGTCCCGGCGCTCTCGTTCACCATCCTAGGGCTGGAGAAGGCGTGGTTCATCCGCGTGAACATTCTGGGCACCACACCCCTCAAGGTGGAGATGACGCCGAGCCCGGGAACTCCGAGGGAAGCCGTGGAGCAGGTTAAGGACGCCATCATCGTGTGGGTCCAATCCTTTGAGGAGGTTGTCAGGAAGACGACGCTATACTTCGCTTGGGTGGAGGGTGAGGAAATTCACCCCGAGAGGGGACCCCAAGCCCGCCAAGAGGCCGTGGGTAAGCTCTTCTCCGAGAGCATGCTCCTCCTGTTCATCCTATTCATGTTCATCAGCTTCCCCATCTTCTGGATGTTCGGCGGATACGCACCCATAATCCTCATAGCCCTCCAGCTTGTGATGGTGCTCTTCTCGGACAAGATCGTGGCTAGAATGGGGCAGTGGCGCATCACGCAGGAAAACCCCCACATACACATCCTGCAGTACCACCTCCCCTACAACGAGTACCTACTAATCACGAGGAGGTACGGCCCAGAAGTCTTGCTCAAGATAAAGGAGGAGATTTACGAGAGGACGCTTCGGGTTGGGAAGGATGTAGACCGCTGGACAGCCCGGGAGGTCCTCCTGAAGTATGGAATTGGGTGCGCCCCCGAGAACATGGTTGCTAGGAAGGTGGATGTCTACGGCTTAGTGAAGGAGGTTGCGGACAGATTTGGGCTACCCGTCCCGAAAATCGCGGTGGCGAACATCATGGTGCCGAACGCGGCGGCATCCGGGCCGAGCCCCAGCCACGGGACGGTCCTCATCACCACCGGGCTCCTCGTCCAGCTGGAGGAGGACGAAATCCTAAGCGTCCTAGCGCACGAGTTCAGCCACCTGAAGGGGCGGGACCCACTCGCCATGTTCGCCATCACCGCCATAGAGTACCTGCTCCGCGTCTACGTGCTCTGGCCCATCGCCTTCCTCATGCCCTTCTTCTACTACCCCCTAGCCCTCGGGGCGGTCTACTTCGTCGCCAAGTTCTTTGAGGCCAAGGCGGACTTGGAGGCGGCTATGGCGGTTGGGGAGCCCCGCGTGCTAGCTGAGGCGCTTAGGAAGATAGGGTTCCGCCGCCTGCAATACGAACGCATACCAACCTACAGGCTCCATGCATGGCTCACTTGGGACCCACACCCACCACTATACTTCAGGATAAAACGGCTGGAGGAACTTGAGACGCCTATAAGGGTAAAGCACCCGCTACTACGCTCGGCGGCGGACTGCCTGAAGGGCTTCATCCTCGCCATAACGTAGACGCCGCCTACAAAGGTAAACATCACTTATACAGTGGGCGGGTTAGAAGGCAACATTTAAATCGCTCGGACGTCGTGGTATTCGCGAAACAACCCGAGGATGCAGCGGATTGGAAGCGGTTGTCATAGACGATTTAACCAAGTATTACGGTAGGATTTTAGCC
>CAZKUI010000035.1:0-10865 GCA_964555905.1 uncultured Candidatus Bathyarchaeia archaeon
TTCGGGCTCCCCGTCCACCACTTCGTAGTTTATGTCTAGGAGCCAGAAGCGGAGCTCCGCCAACCCACCGCCCCAATCAAATATGCGTGGGCAACCCCCTTAAAGCATACCGTGAAGCGTGCATCGAAAGGATTTATCGCACCCCGCCTTCCATGAACATGGGAACCCGGTTGAAGGTTCTGGCGAGAGACCTACGGCACGGCGCCCTCAGACTCCTACCTGAAAACCTAGACGACCTATGGGTTTTATACAACGTGATTCAGCCCGGGGACTACGTAAAGGCTAGAACCACGAGGGAGATGAGCGTTGAGGGCGCCAGGCGGAAGCGTAGTAGGCGGGTCTCAGCCGTTCTAGGGTTAGAGGTGAAGAGGGTTACTTGGGACAGGGTGTTAAACCGCCTGCGAGTTTTAGGCGTGGTGAGGGAGGCACCCGAGGAGCTTGAAGCCCTAGGAAAGCACCACACCATAGACGTGGCAGTTGGAAGCCCAGTTCTAGTGCGGAAAGCTGAATGGCCCAGCCACATGCTTGAACAAATAAAAAGAGCATGCCAAGTGAAGGAGAAACCCGTCGTCCTCATATCCATAGACGACGAAGAATACTGCATCGCTGTGCTCAGGCATAGGGGACCCCGAATCAGGGCGGAGGCGAGAACCCGCCTACCGGGAAAGCTGGAAGTTGAGAGGAGGGAGGCATCCCTCAACGCATTCCTAGCGGAATCCGTTAAAGCCCTGAGGGAGGTCTGGAACGAGACCCGAGGTCCAATCATAATTCTCGGCCCGGGATTCATGAAGAAACGCCTCCACAAGTACATAATGGAGAGGCACCCCGACCTAGCTGGGAGCGTCTCCGCGGTGAGGGGGGTGAGTAGCGGGGGCGCCGCGGGGATCTATGAGGCGCTCCGCTCCGGGGTTCTAGAGAAAACGATAGAGGGTCTCAGAGCGGTGGAGGAGAGCGAGGCGATCGGCGAACTACTAGCCAGAATCGGGAGGGGCGATGGGAGGGCTGTCTACGGCGTGGACGCAGTCCGACAGGCGAACATCCACGGGGCCGTGGAGCTGTTGCTCGTCTCCGACTCAAAGCTGAGGGAGGCGGATGTGGAGGGGAGAAAGGCCCTTGAGGAACTCGTGAGGGATGTGGAGGCCCGTGGGGGCCGCGTGATGATAATCAGCTCGGAGCACGAGGCGGGGAGAAACCTCCAGTCCTTGGGCGGCGTCGCCGCCCTCCTCAGGTTTCCATTAAACGACGCAATAACCTCTAAGAGTTAAGACCCGTTAGATGCTCATGGCTTGGGTGGTTGGGGGTGGGCGGGAGGCTGTTTGGCAAGTCTCCGAAAACCCGGTTGGTGAGCGGCAGGCCTAGGAAGGGCGAAGTTGTAGTGGAGATGCGTGGAATCACCAAGCGCTTCCCCGGCGTCCTAGCAAACGACCACGTAGACTTTGAGGTGAGGGCCGGCGAGGTTCACGCACTGCTCGGGGAGAACGGGGCTGGAAAGACAACCCTGATGAACGTACTCTACGGCATCTACCAACCTGATGAAGGGGAGATATACGTTAGGGGCAGGAAGGTCAAGATTCGCTCCCCGAGGGACGCGATAAAGCTGGGAATAGGCATGGTCCACCAACACTTCATGCTCGTCTCCCCCCACACGGTAGCCGAGAACATCGCGCTAGGCCTCTCCACCGCCAAGTTCTTCCTACCCCTAAGGGAAGTTGAGAGGAAAATCAGCGAGCTCTCAAAGAAATACGGCCTGAGGGTGGACCCGAAGGCGAGAATATGGCAACTATCAACTGGAGAGCAGCAGAGGGTCGAGATTCTCAAGGCGTTATACCGCGGCGCTAACATCCTCATCTTGGACGAGCCCACCTCCGTCCTCACCCCGGGCGAGATCAAGGAGCTCTTCGCCACATTGAGGCGGATGGCCGAGGAGGGCCGGGCGATCGTCTTCATCACCCATAAATTGGATGAGGTGATGGCGGTGAGCGACAGGGTGACGGTGCTGAGAAAGGGGCGTGTCGTCGCCACCCTAGAGACTTCAGAGACGAGCAAGAGGGAGCTGGCCCGCCTCATGGTGGGTAGGGAAGTCCTATTCCAACTGGAGAAGTCTCCAGCGAGGATCGGGGGGGTGGTTCTCGAGGTTAGGAACCTGCAAGCCCTGAATGATAAGGGCCTCCTAGCCCTCAAGGGCGTGTCCTTCAAGGTCCACGAGGGTGAGATATTCGGCATAGCGGGGGTTGCTGGGAACGGCCAAAGGGAACTCATAGAGGTCATTACGGGTCTACGCAGGGCGGTTAAGGGGAAGGTGGTGTTGTTGGGTGAGGACGTTACAAACCGGACTCCAAGGGAGTTGATTGATAGGGGTGTGTGCCACATACCCGAGGAGCGCATACGCACGGGCTTGGTCCCCGACATGAGCGTGGCCGAGAACCTCATCCTGAAGAGCTATCGGCGCCCGCCCTTCAGCCGAGGCCCCCTCCTAAACTATTCGGAGATTCGTAGGTACGCGGAGAAGCTGGTCTCCGAGTATGACGTTATGACGCCCAGCGTGGACACACCAGCTAAGCTCCTCTCTGGCGGGAACATCCAGAGGCTCATACTGGCTAGGGAGACCTCTGGAAAACCACGTCTCATAGTGGCGGCCCACCCCACCTACGGATTGGACGTAGGGGCGACGGAGTACATAAGGCGGCTGCTACTGAAGTTTAGGGACGGGGGCGCCGCGATACTCCTCGTGTCGGAGGACCTAGAGGAGGTGCTATCCCTCAGCGATAGGATCGCCGTCATGTTTGAGGGGGAGTTTATGGGGGTTGTGGATGCGGATGACGTTGATGTGGAGGAAATAGGCCTAATGATGGCTGGGGTGAGGAGGATGGAGGTCGTCGAGAATGTTGGGGATAAGGGTTAGGGTTGAGAGGAGGGCTGTAACCCCGACGTGGCTCCTAGCGGCGGCATCCGCCCTCTCCGTCGCATCCGCCCTCCTAGCAATCTCCGCCCTCTTCTGGTGGTATGGCGTAGACCCCCTACTAGCCTACAGGAGGATATTCGCCGGGGCGTTCGGAAGCACCTACGGGCTCCTAGAGACTTTGGTGAAATCCATCCCCCTCATGTTGTGCGGTGTGGGGCTCACGATCGCCTTTAGGGCCCTCGTTTGGAACATTGGTGCGGAGGGCCAGTTGCTCATGGGTGCCGTAGCCGCCACCGCCATCGCCCTCTTCGTCCCGGGAATACCTAAGCCCCTAGTCTTACCCCTCATGTTCCTATCCGGGTTCCTAGCTGGGGCTGCGTGGGGGGTGATTCCGGGTGTGCTGAAGGCTAAGTTTAGGGCTGACGAGGTGGTTACGACGCTCATGATGAACTACATCGCCAGCGAACTCGTGAACTACCTCGTCTACGGGCCCTGGAAGGGACCCGAGGAGTGGGGCTTCCCATACTCCTCGAAATTCCCGAAGTACGCGTGGATTCCCACGATACCCGGGACCAGAATACACTACGTCACCCTGGCGCTGGCGGTGGCGTCGGCCGCGGCGGCGTACCTCCTCCTCATGAGGACCACCATCGGCTACGAGATTAGGGTAACTGGCGGGAACCCGGACGCCGCCCGCTACGCTGGCATGAACTACTTCAGGACGGTAGTCCTCGTGATGCTTCTCAGCGGGGGCCTCGCTGGCCTAGCTGGGGTTGGTGAGGTAGCCGGGATACACCACCGTCTACGGTACCCGAGCGGAATCTCCCCGGGGTACGGCTACACGGCGATTATAGTGGCGTGGCTTGGACGCCTAAACCCATTAGCGGTTATACTCACGTCCATACTCTTTGGGGGTCTTCTGGTTGGTGGGGACGCAATACAGGTGGCGTTGGGCCTCCCAATCGCCGTGGTTAACGTCTTTAACGGTGCAATCCTCCTCTTCGTCATGGGTGGGGACATCCTCACCCGATACAGAATACGGGTGGAGTGGAGGCGTGGGCGATGAGCTGGATTCCCGCCGTTGAGTCGGCACTAAATGCGGCTGTTAGGGCTGGAACCCCGCTCCTCTACGGAACCCTCGGCGAAATCTACGCGGAGCGTTCAGGGGTGATGAATCTGGGCGTGGAGGGGATGATGATTGTGGGGGCTGTGGTGGCGTTCGGCGTCACGCTCCACACCCAAAACCCTTGGATTGGGGTTTTAGCGGCGGCATTAGCTGCGGGGGCACTCGCATTAATCCACGCCTTCCTCAGCATCACGCTCAGGGCCAATCAGGTTGTTTCGGGCCTCGCCCTAACGATGATGGGCCTCGGAATCAGCGCCCTATTGGGCAAGCGGTACATCGGAACCCCGTTACCCAACTCCCTAAGCCCAACCCCGATCCCGATTCTGTGCGACGTGCCGATCGTTGGGCCCATGTTCTTCAGGCATGATCCCCTCGTCTACGCGTCTCTAGTCCTAGCTCCGCTGTTGTGGTTCTTCCTCTTTTATACGAAGGTCGGGATTAACATACGCTCCGTCGGGGAGAACCCAGCTGCGGCCGACGCCCTAGGAGTGAATGTCTACCTCATACGATACGCCTGCGTGTTCTTTGGGGGGCTCCTATCCGGGGTCGCCGGGGCATACCTCTCCGTGGCTTACGCACCAGCTTGGATCGAGGGTATGACCGCGGGGAAGGGCTGGATAGTGATCGGCCTCACCATATTCTCCATGTGGAGCCCCTTAAGGGCGCTGTTAGGCTCGTACCTCTTCGGCGGCGTCACGGCGCTCCAGTATAGGCTTCAACCCCTAGGGGTGTCGCCGAACCTCCTAGCCATGCTCCCCTACACGTTCACAATCATAGTCCTACTGGTGGGAACCAGCGAGAGGATAAGGAAGAGGGTTGGCGCCCCCTCAGCCCTCGGAATACCCTACGTGAGGGGGGAGAAGCCGTAGACACCTTTAAACACCACGATTTTAAAACCCCTTTTAAGCGTGGAACCTACCCTAAAAAGGGGGTAACACGCCTTTAGCGGCTAAGAAGCCGCATTTTTCGTTAACTCTTCCATTTAAACAATTTTTATCTAACCGAGGCTGTGAACCACTACCCGAATGGAGGTAAGGGAATGCCTAAGGCGGCGACCACGATCATAGTTATTGCAATCATCGCCTTCCTCGTCGGGGCTGGAGTGGGCTACGCGCTCGCCCCAGCCAAGGTCGTAACAAAGGAGGTCCCGGTTGAGGCCCCCAGGAAGTTGAAGGTGGGCTTCATCTACGTGGGGCCCATCGGAGACTACGGCTGGACGCACGCCCACGACGTCGGGAGAAGGTACCTAGAGGAGAAGTTCCCATGGATTGAGACCGTCTACGCGGAGTCGGTGGCCGAGGCCGACGTAGGACGCTACATAGATAGGTTCATCGTTGAAGAGGGGTGCGACGTGGTCTTCACCACGAGCTTCGGGTTCATGGACGCCACCATAGAGGCGGGGGAGAAATACCCAGACAAGATATTCTTCCACTGCTCCGGGTATAAGCGCAGGGCGAATGTGGGCACGTACTTCGCGGAGTTCTACCAGCTATACTACCTGAACGGCCTGATGGCTGGGGCTCTAACCAAGACTGGTAAGGTTGGGTACGTGGCAGCCCACCCAATCCCGGAGGTGATTAGGCACATTAACGCGTTCACCATCGGTGTGAGGGAGGTGAACCCGAACGCCACCGTGGATGTGCGCTGGCTGTTCAAGTGGTACGACCCAGCGGCTGCTAGGGAGGCGGCTGAATCCCTCATCGCCGAGGGGTGCGACGTCCTCGCGTTCACGGAGGACAGCCCAACAGTGATAGAGGTGGGTCAGGAGCACACGGAGGCGGGTCAGCAAATCTACACGTTCAGCCACTACAGCCCGATGCAGAAGTACGGCCCGGACTCCTGCGTCAGCGGCCAGCTGGTCCACTGGGAGAAGATATACGAGGACATCATAATCAAGGTCTACCTAGGCGTCTACACCCCCGAGAACTTGGAGAACGTGGACTACTGGTGGATGCTGAGGGAGGGCGCCGTGGAGTTAGGAGGGGAGTTCGGCCAGCCCATCAACCCCAAGTTCGTCGACGAACTCAAGTCCGTCTACGTTGATGACCCCCTCCTCGGCCACATAAGCGTCTACGACCTAGTGATGACCAGACTGGAACAGATGAGCGAGGAAACAGTCCTCTTCGACCCATTCACGGGCCCCATATACGACCAAGACGGAAACCTACGCATAGAGGCTGGGCGGAGAGCCAGCCACGACGAACTCTGGACCATGGACTGGTTCGTTGAGGGCGTCATAGCAACCATACCCAAGTAGAACGGCTCGAAATACCCCCATTTTTTAATTTTGGTTTAGGTTTTGAGCCTCCTCCTAACCGCTGGGTTTTCGTCTGCCAGTGCCTTCAGCGCCTCTCCGAAGCTCTCGTCCGGCGCCAACTCCCTCTTAATGAACACCCCCGTTCTCCCAACGTCATCCCTCCTCAGCAACGCCCTGACCCTGTTTAGGACGGTCTCCACGGAGATTCCTAGGAGGGAAGCCGCCTCCTCCTCACGCCCGATGATGGAGCTCTCCACGTGCCCCCTCTCGGTGGGTTCTATGAGCATGAGCCTCTTATCTACACCCGGAACCCTAAGCCCGGCCTTCAGCCCATTCAGGTCGAGTTCACCCCCGAACTTGTAGAATTCAAGCTCCACTACGCGGGGTTTTGAGAGGGGGAATGAGACCTGCCTACGCTCATCCAACTCTATGTAGCCCTTTATGGCGTAGGTGGGGGTGGCCTGGACGATTAGGCGCCTAGATGCGTGGAATCCAGCCCCTTCCAAGGCGGCCTCGATGAGGAATGGCGATGGGGGCGTGGGGATGAATATGTCTACGTCGCTGGTGGGCTCGACATCCCCGCGGGCGACGCTCCCGTGCACAACGCAGTATATGTGGTGGCGGCTCAGCGCCTCCATGACCTCCGCCGCCTCGCCCCTAAGCGTCCTCAATAACTCCCAGCGCTCAGCATCGTAGACGATTTCCCTGAACTCCCCGCGCCTCCAAGGCTTCTCAGCCACCACCCGCACCATGATATAAATGGCGGAACGAGAAATTAAACGCCACAGTGGGTGCTAGGCCACCGTGGAACCGCTACATTAATTACACCATACATCCTAGTAGTTTGGGAGCAACGTTGTTTGAGGATGTGGTTTTTCTCGTCTCCGTGCTAGTGGCCTGGGCGGCGCTCTACGTGGTCAGCCGCCTCACAGACCTGAAGAGGTTCGGGGTTCGGGTGGAGCCCCTATTCCTCATGAAGGACTCCCCGAGGCTCCGAGGGCTCCTAGACGCGCTCTCCACGAAAAATAAGGGTATGTGGGTGGTGTTGCTCCACGCCAGCGTGGTGATATCGACGGGTCTCATGGCGTACTCCCTCTACTTCCTCATAAACAACATCCCCCGGTTCTTCATTAGGAGGGGCTACCCAGCCGCCGTCGTCCCACTACTCCCGGGAATCACCGTTAGGGTCTACTGGCTTCCATACATAATCATATCCGCCCTCGTCGCCGTCCTGAGCCACGAGTTGGCGCACGGGGTGGCGGCGAGAATCCACAGGATACCGATCAAGTCGGCGGGCGTATTCGTCGTGTTCGTGCTTCCCGGGGGCTTCGTGGAGCCGGACGAAGAGAAGTTCGAGGAGAGCCCCCTACTGAAGAGGTTGCACGTACTCTCCGCGGGTCCATCAGCCAACCTAGTGGTCGGTGCGCTGGCGATGCTCCTCCTCACGGCGTGCTTCGCTCCCCCATCCGGCGTGTTCATCACGGAGGTCGCGAGGGGTGGGCCAGCCGCAGCGGCGGGCCTTGGGAGGTGGGACATCATCTACTCAGTGAATGGAACGCGGGTTCGGGACGCCTACTCCTTCTACCAGTGCGTGGGTTCAGCGTCCCCCGGGGAGAAGCTCTTGCTCGGGACTAGTAGGGGTGAGGTGGTCGTTACGGTCTGCAATCGGTCCGGGAGGGCGTACATAGGGGTCTCCAGATACTACACCTACTACCCAATCCGGTTTGGTTTGTGGCCGCAGGCATCCATACACCTGTATTTGAGCCTCTACTGGATTTTTATTCTCTCTTTGAGCGCCGCCATATTCAACATGCTCCCCCTATACCCCTTTGATGGGGAGCGCTTCCTCTATTATGTGGTGGGGGCGTTGATCAAGCGGGGTGGGAGGTGGGTGAGAATCGCGCTTAACGCCGCCTGCCTCTCCATCTTCGCCCTAAATGTCGCATTGAGCATCCTCCGCTTCGGAATCACGCTCCTTTAGGTGTTTGAGGGTGTCATGCACGAAGTGCGGGGGGGAACCCGTCTACTTCAGGAGGTACTCCGGTGAGAGGCTTTGTAGACGGTGCTTCCTAAAGTCCATAGAGGACAGGGTCAGGGCGGCGATATCCAGATACAACATGCTACGCCCGGACGACCGCATCGCGGTGGCGGTCTCAGGCGGGAAGGACAGCCTCACCCTCCTCACCATACTCCACAAGATCGAGGAGAGGTTCCCGAAGTCGGAGGTCATCGCGGTCACCGTAGACGAGGGCATAAGCGACTACAGGGTGGAGGGCGCCAGGCTGGCGGCTGAGGTCTGCTCGAGGCTCGGGGTGGAACACCGCGTCTACTCATTCCGAGACATCTACGGATTCACGCTGGACGAGATCCTAGAGAGGGCTCGGGGCCGGGGGCTCCAGCCGTGCTCTTACTGCGGCGTCCTACGCAGGAAGGCGCTAAACCTAGCGGCTAGGGAGGTCGGCGCCACAAAGCTTGCGGTGGCGCACAACCTAGACGACGCGGCTCAGTCGATACTCATGAACTTGATTCGCGGGAACCCCATGCGCCTGGCCAGGCTGAAGCCGGTCTCCGACCTCGCCCACCCGAAGCTGGTTCAGCGTGTTAAGCCGTTATGCACCATCCCCGAGCGTGAGATAGCCCTCTACGCGTACCTAACCGGCATACCAATCATGGGGAGGCAGTGCCCATACGCACCGTTCTCGCTGAGGAACGAGATACGGGTATTCCTGAACAGGCTGGAGTTTAGGCACCCCGGAGCGAAGTTCTCAATATTCTACGCCCTAGAGCGGATTAGGCCAATCCTAGACGCGTCCACGGGCCCCCAAAAGCTCGTAGAATGCAAAATATGCGGAGAACCCACAACAGGCGAGGTCTGCAGGGCCTGCGAGATTCTAATGGGAATCACGCGCTAAGTGGGTGGCGGGTCCCGGGGTTCGACGCCCGGTGCCCACCGGGGGCGCCCGGAACCCGAGACTCACACCCGCACCCCCCTGAGCGCTGAACGTCCGGGCTTAGGTTGCTCCCTCCCGGGCCTGGCCAGGTTCACCCGGCGAACGCGGTAGGCAACCCCCCTACGGGGGCGCCCCCGCGACCGCCAGCCCCAGGGGACGAGTGCTCACCGCTGGGCGTCCGGGTTTCCCGGTGGTCCTGGGTCGCCTCAGCCCCGGCTTTCGGCCCGTCGTATAGGGGGTTTACGGTCGGGGCGCTCTGCCCCTCAGGGGACCCCTAGCCCCCCGCCTAGACCCGCCACCCAAAAGTAGTTGCGCTTTCCCGTATAGAAATATTTCTATCTGGGGTTCTGTTAACTTATTGTTGGTATAACGTATTGCGGACAAAAGAAGCCCCGCCTGGGCGAGTTTGGGGAAATCTTTAATTTCCCTTTTATCCGCTGTTGGCGGACCTGAACGAAGTGAGGGCAAGGCGACGAAGTTGCCGCAGAGTCAGGGGCAAAATACATCTTCACAGTGCTTTAACCAGCACAATTATTGCGAGAATCATGATGAATAAGGAAAGCCCAATTTCTAGCCACAGTGGCTTTGTCTTCAAGGACATTAAACTACCTATTCGGGCTCCAATTATTGAGCCTACGACTACCATCACAGCGGGGAGAAACATTATATTGCCGCGAGACCAAAACACAATCGCTCCTGCAATTGCTGTGAAAATAGTCGCAAACAGTGATGTGGCTATTGCTTTTCGAATATTAAGTCCTATCATTTTTAGGAAAGGAGGAAATAGACTACCACCACTACCTCCACGTAGAATTGTTAGAAAGTTGAGAAAGAACGTCCCTAAAATGACAATCTTTGCACTTGGATTAATTTTTTGAGCAATATTTGGGAAAATCCTATCGAAATAAATCCCAAATATTGTCGTGATAGAAACAATAACAAAGATAATCGCTAGAACTAAGGTTGGTATAATTCCTGTTAAAAATGCCCCTGTTAAAGTACCCATTATCCCGCCAATTATTACATATCGAGCAATTTCCCAATCTATATTCTTTCTGTGACTTATAGCGCCGGTAAGAGAGGAGAATGGTATAACTAATAGATTTATTCCAAAAGCGCTTAGTAAAGGCAATCCAGCAACATAAAGTAAGGGTGTCCTAATAGAGCCCCCGCCTATTCCAAACATACCACTCATAAACCCAGCAAAAAGACCTATGAAAAGATATATCAGCATTTGTGTTATTGGTTCCATTTTATCCCTTCCATTATATTTTGCCCCCGATTTTTAAAAAGCTTACGCCACAGGAACGATATGAATTGATAGGCAAACTCGTAGAAGAAAATAAAGCTAAGGAAGTATTCTTACCAAACAGGCAAAGCTTACATCTCAGTTGTGAAAAGGTTTCTAAAATCTGGAAAGATAGCGCTACCGGGCTGCCACACTCAAGGAGACACGCTAGATGAGGTTATGAGAAGCGTGAAGGATGCCATTGAACTCTATCTGAAAACCTTAACTAAGGAGGGGCGGATGGAATGAAAGGCGTTGAATTAGAGGGTCTACGTTTTAGCCTTTCTCGCCAGCATTTTCTCTATTGCTGGTTTTAGTTTCTTGTTTTCTTCTATTATGCG
>CAZKUI010000036.1:0-10849 GCA_964555905.1 uncultured Candidatus Bathyarchaeia archaeon
CCACCGAGACAATTAAAGCAGCCGCTAGCCTAAAAACCAACCCGCCGATTTGTAGACGGCTAACCTAAATGGAAATACTTAACGTGATCGGCAACCCCTATACCACGAATAAGTTTACATGGAAGGTCTACGTCCGGAATTAGGGGGGCCTACACTGAGCGCCGGGGGCTCCGTGGACATCTACGGCATGCTACTCAGGGAGGAGGAGAGACGGCGGAGGGAGGAGGAGAGGCGGCGGAGGGAGAGGAGAGCCCAGATGCTGAAGCCCCTCGGCGTACAAGACCTCTTCGAGGAGGGCGGAATCACCATAGACATGCGTAAGTGCTGGGGGATAGAGTGCAACATCTGCGTGAAAATATGCCCGACGAACGCCCTCTACTGGAGCGCGGGGAAGATAGGGGTAACGGAGGAGCTGTGCCTGCACTGCATGGCCTGCGTCCTAAACTGCATAGTGGACGACTGCATAAGGGTCTGGCGTAGGCGGCCGGACGGAACCAAGGAGGAGTTCAGTAAGCCGAGGGATGTGCTCATGCTGGCTAAGAGCATAAACGCGAGGAAGGCTGTAGCCGCCACTAAGGGGAGGTTCCCAGGCCCAGACGCCTACATAAATCGGTACGGCGTCATTTATAGGAGGTGGGTGAGGCTCCCAAAACCGGTATAAAGAGGAACGTGGGATAAACTGGGTTTAGGACTCCTTCTTCGGAGGCCACTTCTCCTTCAGGAAGGCGGGTATCCCGCTGGAGTCCATCGGGCCGACGATGATCTCCCACCCGGTTAGCTCTTCTATCTCGCCCTTTAGGCGTGCCGCCCTCCCCGGTATGATGAGGTATCTATGCTTCACCTTCTGCTCTATGCCGGTGTTCTTCATGGTTTCCGCCACCACGTCGGCTGTGAGCTTCCTACCAGCAACAGCGCTCTCCACGGCGATCCCCTCCGTATCGGCGACCAGCAGGTAGCAGTCCACGCCCGACGCCTTTATGTCAGCCTCCACCGTGTAGTAGGTGAGCGCATAGTTAGACGTGAGAAGCACAGGCGAGTTCTCATCTGGGGAGCCAAACTCCCTCAGCCCAGCCTCCACCGCCACCGGCTTCCTTGGGTCGGTGTATAGGTTGGTTCTTAGGATGGTGATTGGCAGCAACGCCCACCCGTCTAGGCTGTGCATGATGAGGATGTCGGCGAAGCGGGTGATGAGCATCGCCGCCACGTACGCCTCCCTCCACGCCAATAACTCCTTTGGGGCGCCCCTGCTGGCTTCCACGGTCCACGCTGTGATGGGCGTCCCCATAATTGGGAATCCGAGTAGTTCGTCCCCCTCCTTGCAGGCGCACCTCCTAATCATGGTGAAGTTGTTTATGGTGTCGGATAGACCCTCCTCCGGGAACGTCCCCGGGTCTAGCACCAACTCCTCAACGCCGTACTCCAGCATGGTCTTCGCGAGGCTTCTGAGGAGTTTTAGGTCGTTTGGCGCGAATATGGTGAGGGGGCACTCGTACTTGAGGGCTAAATCAGCCATCTCCACCCAGTTCTCTTTCGTGGCGGCGTAGATTAGGGGTCTACGTTCATGGGCTACCTCCAACCCAGCCGCCATCACCTTAGGGTTGAGGGAGCACAATACGAAGGGTAGGTTTGTCGTGTCCATCACCCTCTCCACAACCGCCCTGAACTTCTCCGGGTCGTTTGATGTTGAACGAATGGCGATCATGTCCAGTGTCAGGTCCATCCCTATGTAGTTGTAGAGGAAGCCGTTTACCGCGTTCACACGCCTTACAACCTCCTCCCACGGCATCTCATCGGTAACGTCTATCGCGATGGCGGTTGGGTTGTGGTAGGTTAGTTCATGCCTATACATCACAAGTTTACCGCCTATCTTCACGGCTGTGCCCCCAACTCCAATCGTTATCTCCTTCACAGGAGGCTTCAGCAGCTCCCAGAGCTTCTCGTAGGATGCCTTATACTCGGGAGTTAGGAGGGGTGGGCACTCCTCCAGCCTTGCCTCCCTGTTCACCAGCTTCACGGCGAACGCCATGCAGCTTTCTAGACCGCACTCCCCGCAGTTCGTTTTTGGTAGGAGGTTATAGACCTCTATGGGGCTGATTTCCTTCTTAGCCAACCCAACACCCCCTAAATTCTCACGGATACCCAACGGGAGATTTCCTCAGGCTTGCCCTCGCCGTACTTCATTAACCGATTGATGACCTCCTTCACAGTCCTAACGGCGGCTGGGTGCATCATCATGAACAGGTCTACCCCCGCCAACAGCAACGTGAGCGCCGTAACCGTCTCCCACAGCGGACCCCTAAGCTCCCTCGGACCCCACTCAGGCCCAAGCTCCTTCTCCTTCATCCACGCCTCCCTAGCCGCCCAAGCATTAGTGGTCCCGGAGAATATCGGGTGCGGTAGCTCCGGGTCCCCCATGAGGGCTGCGAGCCGAGCCCTCTCCATCACGGTGAAGGAGTATTCTAGACCGTAGCCGAGGGCGGCTGTTGTTGGGTCCATGACGATGCACTCCTTCGGCAGGTACTCGTAGAGCTTCCTGTTCAGCTCCCTAGCCATGTTCAGCTCTATCGGGGTGAACGCCAAGGCGATGTGCCCGTATTTCTGTAGAATCTGACCTGCCTTGTCTACGTCCATGTCTAGGGTGATGGTGCTGATGACGAGGCGTTCGCCCTCCGTGACCTCGCAGACCTTCTCGAACACCGCGAGGTCCTTCCGCGGGTCTCCGCACCCACCCACTATGATGGGTGTGTCTATGGCTTGGAGGACATCCTCTATCGTCTTGGCGGCTTGGCTTGGTGGTGCATCCTCCCTAAGTGGGTCTGTGCTTACCAGGTGAACTGTCACTAGGTCAGCCCCGAACTTCTCTATGGCTAGTTTAGCCCACTCAGCTGGGTTTCCGATTACGTCCCTCACGTGCATCTTCAGCGCCTTCGGGAGCGGGATGGCTGAGTCGAACACGTCCATGGCGACTACGGGCGGGTGTGGTGGGGGCTTCTCAAACATGTAGAAGGGTGGTGCAGATTCACCGCCAACAGTAACGGTTTTACCGCGGGTTCCGCCCTCGCTCCTCGTCGCGCCAATCGTTACCTCCACGACACGCCCGGGGTACTCCATAACTGGCGGGGTGAACTCCACCTCTATGAGTTCTGTCGGCTTCACCCTGACGGGTGGAGCTACTGGAGGGGCGGCGGCTGGAGCCGCGGCTGGTGGGAGGTGTATTTCTAGCTCTTCAGCCTCTACGGCGATACCCTCCAGCTCCACCTCTTGGAACTTGCTGAGCAACTTCAGTAGGTCCTCGCTGAAGCGGAGGACCCGCTCCCTAGCCTCTTCACCCACCAAGTTCACCTCTTCTCCTCTGGAACGACCTTAATTATGACCTTCTCAGCGTAGACCTTGGCGTTCTTTAGTATGAGGCGTATTCCAGCGCCACCTATAACTCCACCCGGTAGGGTCACGGTGGGCATCGCCGCGGCAGGTGCACCCTCAGCTGGCGCTGCAGCTGGGGCCTCGGCGGCTGGAGGCGGAGCCGTAACTTCCTCCTTCCAAGTCTCCACCACCGGGTGCCCCTTAGCCTTTAGGAACTCCTTCAGTTCCTCCACGTTGCTCACGTCCTTCTCGGTGGCGATCTTATCTATCAACTCCTTCGGGACGAAGTCCTTCACACGCTCAAGGACCTCGCTTGGAACCCACACGACGCGGCTCCACCCACCATGCGGCTTCCCAAACCACTCGCCTATGGCGTCGGCCTGCAAGAACTTCGGAGAGCGCATGTACTCTATGCTGATGCCGTGGAACCCGTCTACCTGCCTCCCGCCAGCCGTGGAGTCCGCTATGGCCACGAAGGTTAGGCCGTTCACGGTCTGCCCTCGGAAGCCCCTGTGGACGATTCCGAAGCCGTTCACCTCCGGTATGAAGAAGGCGGCTGCCTCGAAGCACCCGCAGCTCGTGTGCGGGTAGCCGAACGCCGTGTAGAGCCAGACGCGCTCAATCGCCCCGAGGGACTTCTTCTTCACCGCCTCGTTTGCGCCCGTGTACTCGCCCTTAACAGGGTCTATGCACTCCCCCTTCGGAATCTCGAAGATGGGGCCCTTCGGGTCTACGCGGGACGCCGCCCTAGCGTCGAACCAGCTGATGGCGCCGCAGTTGCTGTACCTCTGGGCGGTGATGACGCACACGTGGGTTGGGGCGAACGACTGGCATAGGGTGCAACCGTAGAACGTCTCCACCTCCTCGTCCTTCAGCCCCCTAGCCTTGGCGTCCCTGGCCTCGTAGACCTTCAACGCCTCATCGTATAGCTCAGCCACCTTATCAGGGTCCGTGATGAACGTGATTTGAATCTTCTCTATGAAGGGGAGTTCCGCCTTGAAGAGCCTTATGAGGACCTTCCCAATTAGCTCGAAGCTGTTCAGCCCCTTCTCAAACGACTTCTTGCTGAGCCTAAGCCATATGTCGTAGCGCTGGTTTAGGTGCATGAACCCCTCAATGTAGTTGCAGAACTCGTGGATTCTACGCTCGATTACGCCCTCAAGCTCCTCCTCCACCTCCTTCCCAGCCACCTCCACCAGTATGCCGAAGGGGTGCCTGCTCCCCGGCTCCATGTCCTTGATGTCGGGTCCAATTATCGTTATCTTTCCATCTTCAACTTCCTCCATCTTTCTAGCCCTAACAAGCTCGAATTTCTTATCTACCTTCGGGCCTCCGAGTTCGACGTACATCTGCGCCTTTCGGATGCGCTCCCCTTCGTAGATTACGCCAACATCCACGGGGATGTCCTCAAACATGGACATCTTTATCACCCACCTAGCCTTTCTAATACTACCTTAAGTTGTTTTCTGTACTCGTCAGTCGGCAGGTTGGGGAAGGACCACGTGGCGTGGGGCTGGAAGTACTTGTCTAGGGAGACTGTTTTCATGTGGGTGGCGAAGTGCTTCAGGGATGCCAGAATCACCCACTCCATGTAGTAGGGCATCCCCACGAACAGCGCCAAGTCGTAGGGGCCCTGCCCATCCAGGCCCTTCCACTCGGGGTCCATGAGCCTCTGCCCTATGTCTACGGCCGGCATCCAAGCGGCTGGTGTGTAGCCCCGGCTTAGGAACTCCTTTACGGTGTGCGCCGTGGCCACCACTGGTATGTTCGCGGTTTTGGCGATTCGTATGAGGATGTCTATGAGCTTCTCTCCCCCCACGTCCATCTCCGCGGCCTTGTGCCCCACGACCATGATGGGCCTCTTCGCCCTCTTCACCAGCGCCGCAACCACCTCAGGCTTCTTGATGACCGTCGCCTTTATCGGGCCCGCGATTTCGCCCCTCTGCCAAGGCTCAGCCGACATCACTCCTCACCCTCCCGCCTCCTAATCAACCTCGGGAGCAGCGTCGGGTCGGGTATCGTAGACTCCTTCCAACCCCGCTCCTCCAGTATCTTCATGATCTCATCCTTCATCGTGAGCGGTACGTCAGCCTTCGTCCTCACGAATAGGTGTATGTCATCCGGCATAACCCCGTACAACCTCTTATGCAGGTCTATGTAGTGGGTCAGCTTAATCGCCCGACCCTTACTCGTGTCGTTCGGCCTCATGCAGAGCTTCGCAATCATCACCATACACTCCTCCTTCGTCTCCGCCGCGTAGAACAGGTGCTCGGGGCAGGGTCCAACGTAGACCTTCTTGCCAGTTCTGGCGTCGTAGACGTACCAGTCCTCCTCCCTATCCTTCCTGCCCAGGAGCATGCGTCGGTACTTGCTCCCGTGGGGTCCGACGATGACGGGGACGCCGAGCCTCCAGAACCCGCTGGCGATGGCGGCCGCCTTCTGGCTCATGGCGCCCCAAGCGACGCCCACGGCGCCCACGCGGTTCAGTATGTAGTCGGCGATCTCCTCGTAGTTCGCCCTTAAGTTACGCTTCGCGAATATACTGGCGATTTTGATGGCGGCTCCCGCTATGTGCGGGTTGCTGACGCAACTACCCACATTTATGATTCCACCAGCCTCAAACGACCCGGGGAACTCCTCGTATGGAGTGAGGCCCTCCTCGTTTCTGTAAGCCCCGATGGACATGGCGGCGCACCCGGTTGCAACCACTATGTAACGGCGCTTCGCGAACTCCCTAGCTATTTCAGCGACCTCCACCCCACCATGGGCGTAGTTAGCGCATCCAACCAGCGCCACAATCCCGGGAATCTCGCCTAGCACTATGGGGCCACCGACCTCCCTAATCTCTATGTCCTGAATTGGGCCCCTGCCGGCCCTCACCTTGAATTTCTCCTCCTTCATCTTCCTCTCGGCGGAAGTCACTATGTAGCTGTGCACCGGTAAGCCGACCGGGCAGGCGCTCTCGCACCTAGCGCATCCGATGCAGTCGTCGTAGAGCGCTGCCAGCGCCGTCGTGTCCCCCTCAGCCGCCTTCGCCATGGCCTCCGTGATGGGTAGGTTGTTCGGGCACGCCCTCATGCACTCCCTGCAACCGCGGCACTTCTTAGCACCCTCAATGACCTTGGATACATCGGGGAGCGCCTTGAACTTCTTCCTGAGCGGGGCGACCTTCAGGGCGGTCTTAACGGCGACCTCGCCGACCTTATCCGGATCCAAAATTAGAACCCCGGGCATCCTCCCGCTGACTAGGTCGTCCACGATTTCATCCGCTGGGTCGTCGGTCCTATCTGGTAGACCTTGGCAGTTCTTCTCGCTTGCCGCTATAAACGGAGCCTTAATCTTCTTCGCCTCCTCGATGAGGTTCGTCCTGATGCACTGCTCGTCTACGACTATCACGTCGGCGATGCCGCTCCTCACGAAGCGGAGCTGCCAAGATATTGGGCCTATGATTTTAGCCTTCGGGTTATACCGCGTTATGTCGTGGGCTGTGCAGCAGATTCCGCAGACCTCCACGTCCCCGTAAAGCCCATGCTCGTTTAGGTAGTTGACGATTTCAACCGCCGGGGGCACGTTATGCCCGATGACGAGGATGACGGGCTTAGAGAGGTCTACGGTTCCGGGTCCAAGCTCGACGAGGGGTGCATCTGGGTCGGCCCTCGGGAACCCATAGGCGGATATCTGAGCCATATCGGCGATTTCCATGCCCACTTGGTCTATCATGCCAGCGTGGAGAACCTTTGACTCGAAGTCTAGGTAGTGGCCCTCCTGCCCCGTGTGGCAGCAGGAGAGCAGGTGGGTGACCTCCATCTCTAGGTAGTCTAGGATGTCCTCTAGGTCGCCTAGGGTTTTCGGCCTAACCCCGCAGACAAGCCGCGTAACTGGAGCTTCCACCTCAACGGCGTCGCCTCCCACGTTTATGGGGCATCTCCGCCCATACTTCTCGATGAGGTGCTCAACTAGGTGTCTGGCATGCCCCACGTGGGTTGCAGCTCCGATGCAGCAGGCGAGGAGAACGATACGCGACAGCTGCGCCCTGAGGTCTAGGCCGCATGCGCCGCGCTTACCCCGCGAGAGGTCGCACTTCCCGAAGGTGCAGAGGCAGCAAACGTCGCAGTAAGGCAGGTAATAGGGCCTGTACCGGCTTAGAAGCTTGAAGTCCCACTCCCTCAGGTCGGTGATGGACGGGAAGGGCGTCGGACCCACGGGCTCCTCCCACGCCTCCTCGAAAATCCTCCCGATTGCGATTTCCAAGTCCTTGGCTTCTCCAACGCCTGTTTTAAGCTCCTTAGCCCTAAAGTAGAGAGCTCTCCTCGCCAACCCTGACCACCAACCTTCCAAGTTATTAAACGACACTTACATATAACAATTCTGAAGCTTAACGACGCTACCAACTGCATTTACATGGGTTAACCTAGGATCAAGCCGGGTATTACGAATTTCCTGAAAAGTAATAAAGAAGCGCTCACCCAATTAGCACCTTAGCACCCGCGTAGATGAACTGCAATGAGAGTATGGTTAGTAGAGCGCCGCATACCGCGAGTATCGCCTTGTAGACGGGGTCTGTGATGAGCTTCCTTCCCGCCCCCACGGAGAGGGAGACGAGGCTGTACCAGACGAGGTCTGAGGATATGTGGGCTAGGTAGACGGCGGCGGCTCCAATTAGCCCAGCCGCTTGGATGCCCATGAGGAGGAGGCTGTTCCCCACGCTCACCCACCACAGGATGAAGAACGGGTTTGAAACGGATGTAACCGCACCTGAGGCCACGGGCCCCCAACGCAGAAGCCCCGAGCCCCTCCCCTCCGAGAGCCTCTCCATGCTGGCAACACGGGAGTATCGTAGTATGTCTACGCCCATGAACAGCAGGAGGGCGCCACCCACGAGCCCGATAACCGCCTTCACTAGGTCCTCCGCCACCAAAGCCGCCAAACCAGCTACGAGCGCCGCGGCTAGGGAGCCCTCCACTACGAAGTGCCCCAGCACATTCAGCGGCCCAGCCCTGAATCCCCTCTCGCTTGAATGGACGATGACCGAGAACAGCAGTGGGCCCGGCGTGCAGGCGCCCGAGAAGCCGACGATGAATGACGTGGCGGCTACCGCCAACAATTCATGCACGGATTCCGCCTCCACAGAACAGCCTAACGGGGTTCTCCATCCCCAACGAAATTAAGGGTTTCGCCCAGCAAACACATATAGGCGCCCCGACCAACCAAACATGTATGAGGGGGACACCCAGCCGCCTCCGTGGAGAGGGCATCTTGGAGGTCGTGGTTGGGGCGGGTAGAGGCGAGGGCGGAAGCAGACGACGCGTTGTGCGGGTTGGGGGAGCAAGGGCACCACCACCCTTCCACCTACTCGGAGATAACATGCCAAACCCACCCGCCGTCGCCGTAGACGTGTTCGACCTCCCGAGGCTGCCGAGCCCCGTTAAAGCGTATTACGGGGATGTGATTCAAGACCCAGCTGAATGGGCCAAAAGATGCGTGGAGGAGTGCCAACCAGACCTCATAGCGCTCCACCTAATTAGCACAGGCCCGGCGCTCGGTGGCAGGAGCCCGAGGGAAGCCGCCAAAACGGTGGAGGATGTCCTACAAGCCGTGGACGTGCCCATCATTATCGGAGGCTCCGGGAACAAGGAGAGCGACCCACACGTCTTGGCTGAGGCCGCCGAGGTGGCGGATGGGGAGAGGTGCATCCTAAATTCGGCGTCGCTGGACATGGATTACGGGAGGGTTGCGGACGCCGCCCTCAAACACGGGCACATCGTCCTATCATGGACGCCCCTAAGCGTTGAACTGCAAAGACGCCTAAACCGCGAGTTAATACTCCTCAACCTACCGAGGGAACGGATCATCATGGACCCAACAACCGCACCCCTAGGCTACGGCATGGAATACTCCGTGGACGTGGTGGAGCGCATAAGGCTCAGGGCCTTCCAAGGCGACGAACTGCTCCAGATGCCAATCCTCTCAGGCTCCAGCAACGCGTGGGGCGCCAGGGAGGCCCGCCTGCCGGAGCCGAACTGGGGCCCGCTGGAGCTTAGGGGTCCATTATGGGAGGCTGTAAACGCCCTGATCATGGTGGCGGCTGGGTGCGACCTACTCCTCATGATGCACCCGCAGGCCGTAAGGCTGTTCAGGCGCATGATGGAGCGGCTCCGCCCCACACCCGAACGCGAACCAGCGCTGGGCGACAGCCTATCATGGGTCTACGAGGAGCTTAGGGGAGGCGGGGCGCCATGATACGGCGAGTCATCCTGAGGTCTCCGAGCGCAGAGGCGACGTTAGGATGCAGGGACTCCCTATACAGGCATCAAATGCGGAGCTACACCCCAACAGCGATGGCGGTGGAGGTTCCAGACCACCTAAGCGACGAAGCCGTAGCGGAGCGCACAAAGGCGATTGAAAACCTCGCGGTGAGCCGCGTCGGCCAAGAACTCGGCGTAGACGTCGTAGCCGTGAGGCACACATCCACCGACGCTGAAAGACTGGCTGAGGCGGCAGCCATCGTGGCATCCGCATCCCGGAAGCCCCTAATCCTATGCTCCCTAGACGTAGACGCCTTGAGGGGCGCGCTGGAGACGCTCAGCGGACATAGACCCCTAATCTACGCCGCCACGAAAGAGAACTGGGTGGAGATGGCGAACCTAGCGGAGAAGTATGACGCACCCCTAGCGGTTGCGGAACCCAACTTAGACCTAATGGAGGAAATTGTTCACCGCCTGTGGAGTGCTGGCGTGGACGAGCTGGTGCTAGACCCCGGATGCAACCCAAAGAGCCGAAACTGGCCAGGCATGGAAGTCCAATCCCTAGTAGACGCGAGGAGCCGGGCGCTCAGCGGCGCCGAGGAGTTCGCTTACCCCCTCATGGCGGTTACAGCCAAGGCCTGGCTCCAGACGTGGCCGGAGAGCCCGGTGGAGGCGGCGATGGCTGAGGCGTGCACAGCCGCCGTGCTTATGCTTCGGTACGCGGACCTCCTCGTACTCCACGCCAGCCAGACCTGGGCGCTACTGCCGCTCCTAGCCCTGAGGCAGGGCTTATTCGCAGACCCGAGGAGGCCGCCGAAGGTGGAGCCGGGGCTGAAGGCCGTGGGGAGCCCGGGTGTAGACGCCCCAGTCCTCGTCACCACGAACTACACGCAAACCTACCACCTGGTTAGGAGCGACCTAGAAAGGGCGGGCGTAGACGCCTACCTACTAGTCGTAGACACCGGGGGATTAAGCGTCCGCTCAGCCCTAGCCGGGGGACAACTAAACCCAAAAACCATAGCAAAGGCACTAAAAGAAGCAAAAGCAGAAAAAATAACAAAAAGCAGAACATTAATACTACCCGGACACGCAAAACACCTAAAAAGCGAGGTGGAACAACTAACAGGATGGAAAGCCATCATAGGACCAAAAGACTCCATAAAAATCGGGCAATTCATAGAAAACTTAAGAAATTCCTAAATTTCAGCGGAAACCTTCTCCTTCTCAGCTTCTTTCTTGGC
>CAZKUI010000037.1:0-10803 GCA_964555905.1 uncultured Candidatus Bathyarchaeia archaeon
GCCTCCGCTGTGGTGTCTAGTTCTGGGTTTATGATTGGTAGTGCCGCTGTCAGCATCGGTAGTGTTATTATGGTGAGTAGCAGTGTTAATGCTAATAACCTTAGTTTTTTCATTTCCCTCTAATCTCCTCCTATTCTCTCCTTATCAACTAACCCTGCAACGCCACCTAATAAATAACTTCTGGTTAATCTCCAAACACCAAGAAAACATAAACATATTATGCGTAGATATGAAGTTTAAGCAAAAATGTAAGGTGCTCAGGAGGGCGCCTACCTCCTACGCACCAGCAACGCCGCCAACGCCACCAACACAGCCACAGCTAGGACTCCAGCGCCAACCCAGACTAGGCTTATGCCGGGACCCGGTGGCGGAGTCGGGGTTGGGGCCTCCACGGAGACCCTCGTCTCCCCCGAGTCCATCTTTAAGTCTGGTACGTTTGGGCCTGGGGGTGGCATGGCGACAAACGTGTAGCTCCAGCTAAACTCGTAATCCCCGCCCTCTGACGCCTTAAAACTCACAGAGACCTTGAGGGTTCCATTGGCGGGAACGAGGGATGGGGCGGACAGCTCCACCATGTTATCCCTCACATCCACCTCGAACTGGCCTGATACATCCACGCCGTCCATCTCGGCCGAGAACCCCTCGTAACTCCAGCCGGATGGGTTATAGGAAACGGCGATTATGGCGGTACTACCATAGGAGCCGCTGAACTCAGCCTCAAAGCACAACTCTATGGTTTCTTCAAGCTTGACCGTCCCCACATCCAGAGGGGGCGTAGACGCTACAACGACCTCGTGAGCCCCCACCAACGGCACAACCGCACATAGCAACAAGGCAATAGTCATGAGAGGGAGAAGCCTCCTAACCAAACTGCACCACCACTTACCTATGGAGTACACGAGCCCCATGTATATAACTTTCGGTACACAGAGAGAAAAGAAAATACATCACCCAAAATTTTACAGGGAACAAGTGGTGAATAATCAGGGCCTCTGGGAACGGCGGCGTAGCATAGAAAACGCAGCAGCCACGAGGATGGCGGCAGCCACGATGGCTACTGCCCCAACCGTCAGTGGGGATACCAACGGCTTAGGCTTCTTAACGGTAACGTGGGTGTCCCCGAAGTCCATCCCCGCTGCGGGAACGTTTGGGCCTGGGGGTGGCATGGCGATGAACACGTAGCTCCAGCCGAACGTGTAGCTCCCCCTCCCGAGGGCCTTAAACGCCACACTCACCGACAAAACCCCGTTAACGGGCTCCAGCGAAGTCGCGGAAAGCTCCACAACACCCTTCTCCCCGTCTACAACGAGATTAAACTGCTCCGTCACGTTTACGCCGTCCATCTCGGCTGAGAACCCCTCGTAACTCCAGTCCTCCGGGTAGAAGCTGACGCTAATCATGGCGACGCTCCACAGCGAGCCCCTAAACTCCGCCGTGAAGTTTAGGATAACCGTGTCACCAACGTTCACGACGCCTAAATCCTCCGGGGGTGTCGAAATTCCCGCGATCTCCTCCGCCCCCGCAAGGGGGGTGAATGCTAAGGTGAGGGTGATGATGGCGACCGCGACGGTTAAAATTTTGACTTTAATCAATTCTGGACTCCTCCACTGCAACTACTCCGATGGTAAACCCGGGGTGGTGTATATAAATTTTGGTGTTCACGGCTTTTTGAACGCCCTTAAATCCTCACTCACCCATACTTTTCCACTATCCTCTTAAGTTTGTCGAATCTTATGTTTCCCCCACTCAGGATTATCGCAACCTTCTTCCCCTCCAGTCTGCTCCTCAGTTTTAGGGCGGCGGCTGTTGCTGCTGCTCCAGCCCCCTCCGCAACTTGGTGTATGGTTTCCAGCAGTAGTATTATCGCCCGTGCTATCTCTTCATCCTCAACGAGGGTCATGTCGTCTAGGTATTTCCACATAATTTCTAGGGTCAGTTCAAAGGGCGCCCTCGTCGCCAACCCCTCAGCGAAGGTTCTCGCCTCGTCCATCTTCACGATTCTCCTATTCTTCCACGAGAGGTAGACGGCTGGGGCTCCGCTCGCCTGAACTCCAATCACCTTCACCTCCGGGTTTATGGTCTTCGCCACGATGCACGCTCCAGACGCCCCGCTCCCCCCTCCAACGGGGCATATTATCACGTCTACGTCCGGTAGGTCCTCCATAACCTCCAAGTAGAGGGTTCCCACCCCAGATATTAGGAGGGGCTCATTACCGGAGTGTATGTAGCGGTATCCCTTCTTTACAGCCTCGCTTTCCGTCCATTCCTTCGCCTCGTCGT
Organism: uncultured Candidatus Bathyarchaeia archaeon; assembly: GCA_964555905.1. Lineage (GTDB taxonomy): Archaea > Thermoproteota > Bathyarchaeia > EX4484-135 > B24-G1 > CAZKUI01. The sequence continues at coordinate 2,281 of CAZKUI010000037.1, forward strand.
AGTCTTTCCCCTTAAATATGACCTCGGCACCGAGGTCCCTTATTGCCTCCACCTTATACGGGTTTGCATTCTCAGGCATGACTATAGTTGCATCCACGCCGAAGAGGGACGCCGCATAAGCAACGGAGAGCCCGTGATTACCCGTTGAAACGGCGACTACCCCCCGCCTCCTCTCCTCGTCGGGAAGCTTGGAAATTAAATTAACCCCACCCCTCACCTTAAACGCTCCAGTAACCTGCAGATTTTCGCACTTCACGTATGCATCGCAACCGAGAACTCTTGAAAGCCTCTTTGAATACACGAGAGGGGTTCTAACCAGATATTTGGATATCACCCTCTTAGCCTCTAACACATCCCTAAATGTTGGTATTTGATAAGTCAAGGGCTGGCTGCCTCCACTACGAACTTTTTGACTGTATGCGCTCTACCGTATATCTGGCTTTCGCCCCGCATCCCTCTAAAAGCGGAGACCGAATAAGATGGCAGGAGCGGATTATCTCGTCACTCTATTTCTATCCTCTCTCCAGCGGCTGCCCCCACCTTTGGGAGCCTCACCCTTAATATCCCATTCTCGTATGTAGCCCTCGCCTTCTTCGGGTCTACAGGCGCCGGCAGTCTAACTTTCCTGTAGAAGCCCCTGTAGGAGCGCTCTCGGAGGAAGTAACGCTCCCCCCTCTCCTCCGCCTCCCTGCGCGCCTCCGCCCGAATCTCCACCGCGTCCTCGGTGGCGGTCACCTCGATATCCTCCTTATTCACGCCGGGCATCTCAGCCTCGACGATGACTTCCCCACCCCTCTCGTAGACGTCCACGAAGGGTCTTGCAAATCCCGCTGGGAGCTTAAACTCTCTATGCATCTCCCTGAAAATCTCGTCTAAGGCCCTACCGAACTCCCTAGCCGCCCTGAGAACCTCCCGCCTAATGCGCCTCATCTCTTCCTCCCAGTAGCCCAAAACCACCACCAAGAACCACTTCCGCAAATCAACTTAAAAACGGTTATGTGATGGCGGCGGGCAAAAGCCACAATACCCCCAACCGTCTACTATTTTACATGGTGAAGGATGGCCACCCTCAAATGCAGTAGGTGCTCAGCCACTTTCGGGCCTTACCCCCCGAGGCATAGATGTAGTAAATGCGGCGGCCCACTGGAATACGTCTACGACCTTAGGCGCCTGAGGGGTGCCAAATTTACGCGTCTTAGGGGAATTTGGAGGTATGCCTCGCTTCTCCCACAGACCGAACATAGAGTAACGCTTGGGGAGGGTGGGACGCCCCTGCATAAGGCCGCACGCCTAACTGATAGGTTAAAGTTAAAGGAGGTCTACCTGAAGGACGAGACGAGGAATCCGACGAACTCATTTAGGGACCGCTCGGCGGCCCTCATGGTCTCAAACGCCATCGATTTGGGGTATAGCCACGTGGTTTGCGCCTCTAATGGGAATATGGGCGCGTCCATCGCCGCCTACTGCGCTAAGTCCGGCTTAACCGCGCACGTGATAGTTCCGAGGAATGTGGATGTCGGGAAGCTCGTTCAGATGGTGATGTACAACGCTAGAATTGAGGAGTACGGCGACACGGTGGATGAGTCCATCGTGAGGGCTGAGCGGCTGGTGGAGGAGACCGGCTGGTATCAGGCGACGCCGGAACTTAATCCCCTCACCATAGAGGCTCAGAAGACCATCAGTTACGAGGTGGCTGAGGAGGTTGGCGATGTCGGGTGGTTCATAGTCCCCGTTGGTAGCGGTGGAACCCTCTACTCCATCTGGAAGGGCATGAGGGAGGCGGTGGAGTTGGGGATGCTGGAGAGCGCACCGAAGATGGTGGGCGTCCAGGCCAGGGGCTGCTCACCGATCGTAGACGCCCACGTGGAGGGGGTGCTTAAGCCGACTCCGAGGCCGGCCACCATGGCGCTCGGGATTCTCGTGCGCAACCCGCTGAACGCGGAGTTGGCCATAAGGGCGGTTAAGGAATCCGGTGGAGTTATGGTTGAGGTTTCAGACCGCGAGATACTGAGGGCTGAACGTGAACTGGCGAGGCTTGAGGGCGTATTCGCCGAGCCAGCCAGCTCCGCGACGATCGCAGGTCTCAAAAAGCTCGTGAGGAGGGGAACCATCAGCGTGGACGACCGGGTGGTTTGCCTCATAACTGGGGGTGGGTTGAAGGCGGCCGACGTAGTTCGTTTAATCGAGAAGAGAAGGCGGGCCCCGATACTCGGGCTGAAGTTGACGACAAAGGAGAAGATTCTGCGGATTTTAGCCGAGGCAGACTCCTATGGATACGAAATCTGGAAGAGGCTTGGGAGAATCGTGGAGAGGGCGGCTGTATACCAACACCTCAACGAGCTGGTAGACAGGGGTCTAGTCTCAACCTACGAGACGGGTGGCAAAAGGTACTTCAAAATCACGGAGAGGGGTTTGAGGTTTCTGAGGGCGGTGGACGAGCTGAGGAGCTTAGTTGGTTAAAACTTAAATAGTAAGACACAACTTACTATAGACTGAAATGGAGCCCGTGAGACCGATCCAACTCGCCGCCTCGGCGGTCTTCGCGGCGCTGGTCTGCGTGGCTACCATGGTCTTCACCGTCTACGTCCCACTCACCCGCGGTTTCTTCAACATTGGAGAAACGATGGTCTACACCACGGCTCTCCTCTTTGGCCCGTACGTCGGGGCGTTCGCTGGGGGCGTCGGCTCCATGGCCGCGGACATGCTCCTTGGTTATCCCCACTACGCCCCAGCCACCCTAGTCATAAAGGCAGCCGAGGGCTACATAGTGGGGTTCCTAAGCCGTAAGAGGCCGAGGTCCCTCTCCTCGGGTAGGTGGAAGCTCTACACAACTTGCCTCGGGGTGCTCGCCGGCGCACTAATCGCCGTCATCGGCTCCAGATACTACAGCGGAATGGTGGAGCTTTACCTCGGTTACCCGCCGCCGCAACAACCAACCTTAGTTATATACGTTCCAGCTGCCCTGTGGTACGGCTTGGGCTTGGTGGTGGCGTCCTCCACCGTATTCATGGGTCTCCGATTTGAGCCCGAGTTCGGCTGGCTCGTCTTCTCCATTCTGGTTGGGGGGCTAGAGATGGTGGCTGGCTACTTCCTCTACGAGCAGTTCCTGCTGGGGGTGGCGGCAATCGTGGAAGTTCCGGTGAACGTGGGGCAGATGGCGGTGGGCCTCCTCGTGGCCATACCACTTGTCAGGGCGCTGTGGAGGTCCATGCCGGGCCTGCAGAGGATGGTGGGTGGCTAAAATCCCTATATTTGGCGCTTGGCTACCACGTTTCGGTGATGTCCGCTAGGAGAGCCGCCCACCTAATCAAGAAACTGGAGGCGGATGACATACGCGTTCTACTAGCCGTTGAGGAGGGAACCAGCCGCTACCAGTACGTGCCGGAGGAGGAAATCCAACGCGCCACGCGGATTCCGGGGAAAGTTCTATCCCACAGGCTGAGCCGCCTTCACGGTTTAGGCCTCCTTGGTAGGTGCGTTGCCCCCTACGTCGGCTACACCCCGACCACAACTGGGTACGACTGCCTAGCAATACACGCCTTGGTGAGGGCCGAGGTGCTTGAGGCGTTGGGGAGACCCCTTGGGGTTGGGAAGGAGGCTGATGTCTACGAGGCGTTAACTCCGAGCGGGGAGCGCGTCGCCGTGAAGTTCCACCGCCTCGGGAGGACGAGCTTCAGGCAGACGAGGAGGCTCAGGGGGTACACCCAGCCGGACGTCCACGCCACGTGGTTTCAACGGTCTAAGGCGGCGGCTGGGAGGGAGTTTAAGGCGCTGAAGCTCGTCCATAAGCATGGGGTGGCGGTGCCGAGGCCCATAATGCGGAACAGGCACGTAGTGGTGATGGGGATGATAGAGGGTGCAGAATTAGTCGAGTACTCTTGGTTGCCGAACCCCGCCCAAACGCTCCACCGGATACTTCAGAACGTGAGGAGAGCTTACCTAAAGGCTGGAGTCATCCACGCAGACCTCAGCGAATTCAACATAGTTTTAGAGCCGAACGGAGAAATACTCATCATAGATTGGCCCCAATTCGTGAGGGTGACCCACCCAAACGCTGAGCAACTCCTAAGAAGGGATCTAAGAAATGTATTAGGGTTCTTTAGGCGTAAGTTCAGGTTGTCCGTGGATTTGGAGGATGCCGTAGATTACGTGAAGGGTCTACGTGAAGAACCTCCACCGTAGGATGCGCCTCCCTATGGAGGCACCTGACGCTTTGCATCCAAAATGATGTATAGGATGTTATTCCCTCGGATGAAAACATTACCATAATTGGTGGAGGGCTGACCATCCAAATACTCGGTGGCGCCCTCCAAAACGATGTTCATATACCCATCACACTGGGTCATAACCCCCCTATACTCCAGCCCATCCTTCAACTTAATGATTATATAGGAATTAACGCTTCTAGAGAGCACGTTCAGAGGTTTCCTGCTTGGCTCCATCTTTAACCCCATCAGTAGAAACATCCGAGCCTTAATCGTATAAAAAGTTTTACATCACCTTCCCGGCTAGGAGCCTGACGTAGTTACGGCAATATAATCCTTAATTCCATCATTAGTTATGAGAATTTTCTCCCGAAGTCCTGCGGAATTCAGGATTTTAAGGAAGCATTTTAGGTTGAATGTTTTCTTTAATCCAGTTACCGCGAGGGCGGCGCCACCCTTGGAGAGCCTCGCCGCCTCCCTCAGGGTCTGCGTTGGGTTCGGCATGTTCTGGAGGAGCGTTATGGCGAAGACGGCGTCGAATGAACTGTTCCTGAATGGGGCGTGGTCGGCGTCGGCGTGGACGAAGTCCACGCATGGATGATCTGGGAACTTCTCCCTCGCCTTTCTCAACATCCCCATGGAGATGTCTAACTCCACCAAAAAACCAACCGATTCGAGTATGTGGGGGATGAGTAGACCCGTCCCGGAACCTAAATCTAATACGACGCATCCATCCTCCAACTTTATGTGCTTTAGTGCCGCCCTAAACTTCGCCTCCTGCTCCTCCCCGTATTGTAGGTCGTATGAGCGTGCCATCTCGTCATAGTTCTGCATAGCGTCCCGCTTAGTTCTCCACGAGCTTCCGGGGGTGCCCCTCAACCCTCAAAATTTGGCAACCCCCAATTCCCTCTTAAACCATTCGAGGGTTTCTAGGATGCCCCTACTCAGGTTAGTGCGGGGGTTATAGCCGAGCATCCACCTGGCCTTGGTTATGTCCGCCACGCTCCTCCTGATATCCCCCCTCAGTGGAGGAGCGTGGCGAACTGGAACATCACCAACCAACCCCCGGATAATCCCCGCCAAATCCAGCACGGAGGTCTCCACCCCAGTCCCCACGTTAATCACCTGGCCTACGGCGGAGTCTCTAACCGCGGCTAACAGACACGCCTCAACTACATCCCCGACGTAGACGAAGTCGCGTGTTTGCCTTCCATCGCCGTAGATGATGAGGGGTTCGCCGCTCAACGCCCTCCTCATGAAAATGGATATAACCCCACTGTAGGGCCCCCCGGTTTGTCTAGGCCCGTAGACGTTAAAGAAGCGGAGTGCAACGGTCTTTAGGCCGTATGCCTCGTGGAAGGAGATGCAGTAGGCTTCGGCGGCGAGCTTGGAGGCGCCATACGGAGATATAGGCCTGGCTGGGCAGTCTTCAGGTAAGGGTAAGCGCTGCGGATCCCCGTAGACGGCGCACGACGATGCGTAGACGATGCGCCTTACGTCTCCGTTCATAGCCGCTTCGAGAACGTTCAGCGTCCCCCCAACGTTTACATCGTTGGTGAGCTTTGGGTTTCGCGTTGATTCCTGCACACTCACCAAGGCGGCTAAATGGAAAACGTAATCGGACTCCCTTACCAAATCCTCTACTACCCGCCTGTCCCTCACATCCCCCCTCACGAGCCTGAACCCCTGCCTTCCGAGGTGCCGCCTCAGGTTATCCAGCCTCCCCCTACTGAGGTTGTCTAGGACGGTTATCTCCACATCTTCCGAGAGGGCTACCGCGTCTACCAAGTGGCTCCCTATGAATCCCGCGCCCCCGGTGATGAGAACCCTGCCAGATATAGTTTTCACCAAGGTCTACCACCTAGAAGGCTGAATAGTAGCTGTAGTCGGCCTCCTCCACAAGCTTATAGGCTAGGAGGGAGGAAGCCACAGCGAGCGCAACGGAACCCGAGAGGTACCCGAGGGATGCGTAATCCACGCCAATTAATCTAGATGCAGGAAACCCAACCAATATGTCTACGAGCAGGCCTATAGCTAGGGAGGCGATGGAGGGCCACGGACGGTAAAAGTAGAAGCAAATCAACGAGTTCACGAGGAACACCGTAAGAAACACGTTGCCTATACCCGAGTAGAGGAGGGTGGATGGGGAAATCTCCATGGGAAGCACGGATATGTAATGGTTAATGAGGAAATAGGTTGCAAGAAGCCCCGCGACCCCGACGGAAACGGCGGCTCTCAACGTCCTCCAGTATATCTCCACGAGTTCCTTTCTGTAGCTATGCACTTCCCTCGCCTTGAACAGCCTCCCACCCTCCACCACCATCTTATAAAACCTGTTCATGTAGTAGTTTAGAACCCCGAACACGGGGCATAGGATGAGCAGGGCGGTGTTCACGCTAAACTCGTACCTCGTGTTGATGAGAAGGATGGGCGCCTTAGACGCGGTCCACGCGATGAACCTGTCCATGGTGAGGAAGAGGAAGTAGAGGGTGCTGGATAGGAAGTACGGCGCCCCGGAGTATAGGATGTAGGATAACTTTGGGATGCGTGGCTCCAAACTCCACATGAGTAGCCCCGTTTTCTTCAGCATCCTCTCCCTCACGTATAGGTAGACGAGGAAGTAGACGATAGCCATCACCACCCCCAAATAGATGCCGTATAGGTGGGCGTAGATCGGGGAGATTCCCACAGAAAGCCGCAGGGATAAGCTGATGGCTAAGAGGGTGAAGAAGAATATCATGGCTAGGGGTGCATAGGCGTTTAATACGTAAAGGGGGGCAACCGAGACCCAAAGGAGAGATAGGGGGATGAAGTATATGACCGCCAGCTCCATCCACGCCTCGGGGTACAGGTTTAGAATTCTATTCGCAACGAGCATGAGGAGCGCCGTCGTGGATATTGCGCAGGCGCTTAAGCTGTAATACAACGCCAGAATCCTCCTAGCGGCTCCATAATTCTGCTGGTAGTAGTAGAAGCTAAGCCTCCTAGTGAAGACCGCCTGCAACCCAGAGGTTGCTAGTAGGCTCAGGGCCGACGCCATACTAACCATGGTCGCCGTAGTTACCTCGCCCGCCGGCAGTAGGGTGACCCCGATGAGTAGGTATGATACGGTGAGGAAAAGCCACGGGGAGGCTAAGAGGGAGCCGAATAGGAAGCGTTTTAGCGCCTCCAGCATCAACCTCTGCTCCGAAATCTTAGCGCCCCCGACCACCTCCCCCCGGGTTCTATAGTACTGAATCACCTCAACAACCTTCCTAGCTAGCTCAAATTTGTTCGGAAACCCGTACTTTCTGGCCGTGGCGGTGGTGATTCCCATGGCTTCCAGTATGGCGGTCACGTCTAGGTAGTCCTTAACGTTCTCGTCCACCTCCAACACGAGTCTGGCTAGGCTGTCTAGGTCGGTGATCCCCTCAAGCACGGAACTCACGGCTTAAACCCCCAGCTTCCGCTCTGATACGGCCTGTACGTAGACCCTTCTGTAATCCTCGATGAAGCGTTCGTGGGAGAAGAGCTTAACCGCCCTAACCCTCGCCATCCTGCCCATACTCTCCCGAAGCTCCGGGTCGTCCAGTAGCCTAATTATGCCCTCCGCCAGCAGCTTTGGGGAGCGGGGTGGAACAACTATGCCGCATTCTCCGAGGGCCTCCCTCACACCACCCACGTCGGTTGCAACCACGGGCTTACCGCACGCCATGGCCTCTATGATGGTGTAGGGGAAGCCCTCGGAGAGGCTGGGCTGCGCCACCACCATAGCCCTGTTATACTCCACCTCCGGGGCGTCGGTGGGCCCCATGAAGGAGATACGATTCTCTAATCCGAGCTCGCGAATCCTATTTAGGCACTGCTCGTAGTAGACCTCGTCCTCTATTGGGCCGAAGATTCGGCAGAAGGCGTCGTTGTGTTCATCTACCACGTAGCCCATGGCGTCTATGATGTTCATTATGTCCTTCAGCCGGTCTATGCGGGCCATCACCACCACGCGCTTGGCCCCAGCGTCGTCGGCCACTTGAATTGGTCTAAACTTCCTCACATCAACGCCGTTATATATGACCTCTATCTTCTCAGGCGGAACCTTAAACTCCTTCTCCCAGTCTACGTTGAATCTACATACCGGGAGTATTTTGTCGGCGTAGTGGTAGTTGAGCCCCACAATAGCCCTGTACAAGTTCATCCACAGGGTTTTCTCCACCACCCCCTCCATGCCCCTGACCGCGTCTAGGACTCTCTCCCGGAAGTAGATGCCGTGCTCCGTTAGGAGATACGGAATCCCGAACTCCATCTTCAATAATACGGCGGGTATCCCGCAGAAGGCGGCGGC
>CAZKUI010000038.1:0-5958 GCA_964555905.1 uncultured Candidatus Bathyarchaeia archaeon
CATCCGGGACCTTCAGCACCCTCGCCATCATGTCGTAGTTCATATCCAGTATGACGTTCCCGACGAGTATTGCGGAGCCCTCGAAGGTTCCAGCCCCGTTCCCGGACGCCTTCCTCCCTCCGATTACCACGTCGTTTAGGGGTTTGTACTCGGCTGGCAGTCCAAATGCCCTGTAGACGTAGACGGTTGCCTGCAGGAAGTGGCGGAACGCCTCCCCAACGGGTTTGGGGAACTCGTCCTCTGGCGCCACTATCTGGTAGAACTCCTGCTGGCTGTCTAGGTATGTGGCGCCACCCCCGAGCGTCCTCCGTATGATGGGGAGCCCCTGGCTCCGGCAGAAGTCTACATCCACCTCCTTCTCCAACTCCTGATGGTAGCCGATGCACACGTACGGAGACGCGGGATGGCAAAGTATGACGGTTCGCCCGACTAAGCCCCTGCCAACCGCTATGGCGACGGCCTCATAGAGCGCCTGAGCCTTCAAAGGCTCCAACGCCCCAAGCCTCAAAAGCCTCCACTCACCAGCCAACACCCAACCACCAAACAAACCTCAACTAGAACACTAAAAATAAATTGCGTCCCCGTCTACGCCGTAGATTCCTAGAGAATGCTTAATTCCAGGTTCCGCGTAAAACGGTTTCCGGGGGGCATTACGGTGGTGTTCGGCGGAGGGGAGCTTCAAGACTTACTGATTGCTTGGGTTGCTCTGGCTTTCTGCTTCTCGGCTGGCGCGCTACTCACGCCTAGGCTCCCCCTAGTTTTCGCCATGGCCTTAGTTACGGTCGGGGCAGGCTTCGTCGCCCACGAGTTGGCGCACAAGTTTGTTGCGCGGAGGTTCGGCTGCTGGGCTGGTTTCAGGCTCTGGGGTTGGGGTTTAATCTTGGCGCTCATACTCGCACTGGTTAGCCGTGGACGCATCATATTCGCGGCGCCGGGGGCAGTCTACATAGTCCCATCGGCGAGGGCGTTTTATAGGGGTTGGCTCAGCCCGAGGGAGAGCGGCTTAATCGCCCTATCTGGACCCACGGCTAACGTCGCACTAGCACTTGCGTTCCTATGCATGAGTGGACTCGGGGGAATTTTGGGCGTCGTCGGCGCTCGGGGCTTCCAAGTGAATGCTTGGCTCGCCGCATTCAACATGCTCCCGTTCTACCCGTTGGATGGGTGGAAGGTCTACTCATGGAGTAAGCTGGTTTGGGTGGCGATCGCCATCCCACTGTGGATAGCAACGTTTTGGCTTGTATTTCTGTGATGCATCACGGTTCCTGCTCGGAGAGTATTCTGGCGGCTGCCGTGAACGCCTCCACAGCCTCCTCCCTCGACGTGACTCCGAGCGCCACCGCGTCTATGCACCCTAGGCTGGCTACGTATTCTATGGCTTCCTCTGGGGGTATGGCCCCAGCCGCTAGGACCTTCTTTCCTATGGCCGGCTTCCCTAACGCCTTAACTAAATCTGCGATTTCTTCTGGTGGTGCGTCCATGAACCTACCGCGCTTATTCATCGGGAGCATAACCATGTCTACGTCTAGGTCGGCTTCCATCATCCACCTGAGCGTGCGGCTGGGTTCATGCGTCGCTATGCCCGCTAGGCAACCGTGCGACCTTATCTCATCCAAAATCTTGGAGAGGATGCGCTTACTCCGCCTATCGGTTATGCCACCGTGAACGAGCATGGCCACGGTCTGGAACCCGAGCATCTTTCTCACCCCGTCTATGGGGCTTCCCGGACCCACGGTGGCAACCACCGTAAACCTGAACCCGAGGCGCTCCTCGGCCCTCCTAACCGCCCTAAGTAGAACGTCCTCCGAGAGCAGCTGGACGCCGACCACCCCGAGTTCCGCGGAGGCGCAGACCAAATCCACGATGTTCTCTGGGTTCATGTAGAACCGCCAGTAATACTGCATGGAGCGGGCGCCGAACTGCCCAGCCCCAACGAAGGGAGAAGTCCCCAGCAGGATTCTCGGAACCTCCACGCCGTCCACGCGGAATTTGAGGCGGCTGATCAGCCGTCTAAGGGACGCGGTCTCCGTCACAGGATGCCCTCCCTCCTCAGTAAATCCTCAACTACGTGGAGGTCCTCCTCGATCATCCCCCTATACTTCGGGTTGTATAGGGCTGAGGCTGGGTGGAAGGTTGGTATGAGGGAGAAGCTGACGCCCAGAACCTCGATTTTGTAGACCTTTCCGTGCACATCAGCCATACGCCTGAACTCCAAACCCGCCTTAGAGAAGAAGTAGGAGGTGGAGTGGCGACCCAAGGTCACCACCACCCTAGGGCTAATCAACTCCACCTGCCTATCCAAGAATGGGGTGCAAGCATCCACTTCCTCCGGAAGCGGGTCCCTGTTCCCCGGAGGCCTACACTTCAGGATGTTCGCGATGTAGACCTCGCCTCTAGAGAGGCCGATCGCTGAGAGTAGCTCGTTTAGGAGTTTACCTGCAGCCCCAACGAAGGGTCTACCTCGCACGTCCTCCCAGTAGCCGGGCGCCTCCCCCACCAACATTAACTGGGCGGATAGGCTTCCCTCCCCCGGAACCGGGTTCCTGCGCGTCTTGTGTAGCGCGCACCTCTTGCAGTTCCTTATCTCCTCAATTAACTCCCGCATGAGCCTCTCCTTGGTTGATAGGTCGGTGGTCATCTCAGAGAGGATGATGTCGGTTAATCTTAATAAAGGCGGTGGTGAGCGCCGAAGTTCCCCGCCCCCTAGAGGAGGCCCGTTACGGCGCAGAGGAGGAGCGTTATGCAGCCGACCGCGAGCATCTTGAACCCCGAAGCAACTAGGCTCTCCTTCGACACCTTGCCGAGGAAGACGCCGAGCGAGAAGAGCATGGCCAGGTTTAGCGCGATGGATAGGTACGCCTCCTCCATGGGGAGGTGAACCCCGAGCACCGCTAGGATGAATGGGGAGAGCGGGATGGACGCGGCGAAGATGGGTGCGAGTCCGTCTATTAGCGCCACGTAGACGGATGCCAGTTGGAAGGCGTAGTTGTACACGGAGTTCCGGAGGCTCGTGAGCATGGAGTCCTCCAGCTCCTTCAGCCTCCTCAGCCTCTCAGCCCTCTCCGTCATGAACGCCCCAGCCACACCCGAAATTCCCATGGCAACGCAGCTCGCCAACCCGACGCTCAGCACCATCCTCGGGTCTACATCCCCGGCCACGTGGAGGCCCACGACGATGCTGAGGATCGTCATGGCGCCGTCGAAGGCGTTCATCACGAAGTAGCGGCGGGAGATGGTGTCCACCCCCTCAGCCCTCATGTAAAGCCTTAGCTCTCGGAGCCTATCCGCTAAAGTTTCCACCCACGCTGTAACCCGAGAATTAGGCATCTAGTTCTCAACCCTCCTAGCCCCTCTTGAGTGAAACCTCGTCTACGCTGTGTATCGCCGCCCCGAGGTGGGAGATAACCTCGTTCACTCTGTCGTAGTCTATGCCGCGCCCCTCTATAACGATCTTCACAGTCTCGGTGTTTACGTCGACCTCCCTGAGTAGTATGTTTATTTGCTCCACACCCTTCAAACGCCCTAAAGCCCTACCCAGCTCGATGATGGTCGGCTGGTGGGGCTTCAACACATCTAACACTAATTTAGAGATTAGAGGTTCGCGCTCTTGCGACATACGGGGCCAGTCCTCACTACACCCAGTGAATTAGTGATGTGAGGATGTTTAAAAACCTAACTACGAAAGGGGGGATGGAAAAGCCGATGGGGTGTATGGTGCGGAATGGGGGGCTAAAAAACGCGGATATACTCCTCAAGTTGACGGGCATCCTCAACCTCCATGGATAGGTCAGCCATCAGGTATGCGCCCCTCCGGTTGTAGTACGGGGCTCCCTTCCTCGAGAAGAGCGTCAGCACCATTCCGTCGTGGTTTATCTTGTAGCCTCCGTCGCATGGCTCGTGCCCCCTGATTAGGACCTTGGCGTCTACGAGCTTCAGGAATGCCTCGGTGACGTCCTTCCCGAAGGAGTATCCGGCGCCCCGTGGGGATGGGTATGTGCCGCTGATGCCCTCTTCGGGGTCGCTCCACAGGATTTCCTCAAGGTGGCTCTCCCGCGGGTGCTTCTCGTGGGCGTATGCCAAGTCGTCCACGGAGGACGCCGCGCTGGGGACCCCGCCGTGGAGCATGACGTACCGGCCTTCAACGACCACCGCGTTGTGGAGGTAGCCGAAGAGCCCCCTCAGCTCTTGGTAGACGGGCCGCCACTCCGACTTAAACTTCCGGCTTAGGTGGAGCGGTAGGTCGTGGGGGTAAGCCAACAGGTCGTCGGGGCCCTCGTGGTTCCCCCGAAGCAATACCACCCTCTCAGGGAACTCCCTCTTTAGGCTTAGAACCACGTGGTAGACCTCTGGGGATTGAACGCCCCTGTCTCCGTAATCCCCGAGGAAGACCATGTAGACGTCCTCCCCGCCTTCAGCCATCTCTAGGAAGCCGCAGTCTTTGAGTATGTGGAGGATGCTCTCCAAGCTTCCGTGTATGTCCCCGACAACCACGGCTACACCCCTCGGGGGCATGCGCACCAGCCTCCCCACCACATCCAAGGAGCCCACGGAACCCGACTCGCGGGAGAGTATGTCCGTCACATCCGCGACTAAATCGCGGAACTCCGCGGCGTTAACCCGCAGGGCTTCCCTAGCTAGCTCCTCAACGCCCAAAGACAAGAAACCACCACCAAGCTTTCATAAAAATCGGGGTTGCTGAGGCGTGGGTGCCCCGGTGTGGGGCACCAACCGTTTAATCTGGGAGGTCTAGGTCCAGAACCTTCTTCAGGCCCTTGTATCTGTTCCTTATGGTGACCTCCGTGACGTTGGCGCTCTGGGCAATCTCCTTCTGCGTCTTCTTCTCGTCGTTCAGTATGCAGGCGATGTAGAGGGCGGCTGCCGCGACGCCGAGTGGGTCCTTCCCGGCTACGACGCGCTTCCTTTTCGCCATCTCAATAATCTCCACCGCAAGCCTCTGCGTCTTTGCGCTAATCTCAGCCTTCTCGGCGATCTTCGGCACGTAGATTAGTGGGTCCGCGATCGGCATCTTGATGTCTAGTGCGCGGAGTAGGAGTCGGTAGCACCGGGCTACATCCTTCTTGTCTACTAGGCTCGCCATGGCGATCTCCCTGAGAGTCTTCGGGGTTCCGGTTGCCCTGCACGCCGCGTATAGCGCGGCTGCCGCGATGGCTGCGATGCTCCTCCCGCGGACGAGGCCCTTCTCCAGCGCCTTCCTGTAGATGACGGCCGCTCTCTCCTTCACGGCGGATGGCATGAAGGTCTTGTCGCAGAGCCTGTCCAGCTCAGCCATCGCCTGAGCTAGGTTCCTGTCTATGCTGGAGTGGACCCTGGAGCGTATCTGCCACTTGCGCAACCGCCACATCTGCAACCTCGTGGACATGGGTAGCGCGTGGCCTAGGGCGTCCCTATCAACGCGGCCTATGGAGGTGGAGAGGCCCTTATCATGAACGGAGTAGGAGGTTGGGACGCCGACGCGGCTCCTCGCTTCCTTCTCCTCCTGAGTGAAGGCCCTCCACTCCGGCCCCTCATCAATCATGTGCTCACGAATTACCAAACCGCAGGAGCCGCAAATAGTCTCACCAGTGTCGTAATCGTGAATGAGGTGGGTGCTCCCACACTCGGGGCACACCTCACCCTCCCCAACCCTAAGCTTCTTTCTCTTCTTAACCACGCCCATTCCCCCCTCCGGCGGAGAACTCACATCGACCCCCAATATTATAGGGAGGGCCGCGTGTTTCCACCCGCCGTTGTGGGATTAGTATGGAAGGTTACCAATATATAAACTTTGCGGACTTAAGAGCCACAAAAGCCATACACAGATGGGCGAAAGTAAACAGCCCCGCGAAACCCTTAAACACCAACCAGAAAAATATATGCCATGAAAGCCCGGTGGTGTAGCGGCAAGCATGGCGGGCTTTGGCCCCGCCGGCGGGAGTTCGAATCTCCCCCGGGCTACCA
>CAZKUI010000038.1:6058-10281 GCA_964555905.1 uncultured Candidatus Bathyarchaeia archaeon
AAAGGGTTGTGTTTGTGGTTATGTTGTTGGTGGTTGGGTTGCTGTCGGAGATGCCTGTGAGTCTTGAGAGGTTGAGGAGGGAGGATTTGGATAGGGAGATATTGAGGGTTGGGATGATTGCCGAGTTGGATGCGATAAACCTCTATGAGCAGATGGCGGCCATGACCGAGAATGAGCATATTAAGAGGGTTTTGTTGGATATAGCAAAGGAGGAAAAGACGCACTTAGGGGAGTTCCTAGCTCTACTGCTAAAAATGGACGAGGAGCAGGAAAAGGAGCTGGAAGAGGGTAGGAAGGAAGTCAGCGAATTAACGGAGTAAGTCTCAAATTTCCGAGATTCTAAAACCCGTTCGTACCAGTTGCCGAGTTCTAACTCTATTGGTTGACGGATACATTTCACATGTTTCCCCGTCTACGCCCTCTAATGATTCTAAAATGCTACTTTGCGGGGTTCCGGCGTAGAGTTAAATGGCTAAGGCGTCTACGTAGAGTGGGTTGTGGGATGAGGGTTCTGGGTTTAGTGGCTAGCTACAGGAGGATGGGTAACTCGGAGGTCTTGTTGCGTGAGGCGCTCCTAGAAGCGAGGCGCCGTGGGGCTGAAGTAGCCATGATAAGGCTCACTGACCTGAGAGTTGAGCCTTGTAAGGGTTGCATGGCTTGCATCTTTAAGGGGGAGCCGTGCCGGATAGAGGACGACGTGGATTTCGTCCTAGATGAGATGGAGGGAAGCGACGGCGTCATCCTATCCTCCCCAACCTACATGTTGTCGCCGCCCGGGATTGTGAAGATGCTCCTAGACCGCATGATAACCCTCCAAGAAGTGGAGAAAATTCGGGCGTTGGCGGAGAAGCGCCGTTTCGGAGCCGTAATCGGGGTTGCCACAAACCCTGAGGGCTGGGCGCCCTTCACCATACCAATGCTCAGGACGCTCCTTCAGGCCGCCCAAATCCGCGTTGTGGACTCCATGATGGCTGCCGCCGCCGGGCCGGGGGAGGTTCTGCTGGATGAGGCGGTTATGCGCCGTGCTAGGCTCGTGGGGGCTAGGCTCGTAGACGCCATAGAAGGTAGGTTGGCGGAAACGCCGCCAGACGGGTCTACATGCCCCCTCTGCAAATCAAACATCATAATATGGAGGGGAGCTGGATTAGTGGAGTGCCCGACATGCGGAATAAAAGGCCGCGTAACCATGCGAAATGGAGAATTCAACCTGGAATTCCCGGAGGAGGAACTAGAGAAATGTAGGTGGACCCCCGAGATGGCGATTAGGCACACCGTGGAGGAGATAATGCCGACTGCGGCGAGATACCTAAAAAACCTCGGAGAGATTAGAAGGAGGGTGGAGAAGTACGAGAGTGAACCCATAACCGTGATAAAACCGGCAAGTAAAGCCTAACTCTGGGAGATTGTTATAATTTTGAGGGACTTCAACGACCTCTCTATCATGCCGTCTACGTCTAGGTTCTCCTCAATCCGCGCGATCTCATCCGCACTGGAGCGGGTGGCTGGCCTCCTTGGGGCGGCCTTACACCTCCCCGCCTCCCCCGCTGAGATTTCATAAGTTCCTATCTTCCTCGCCAGCCTCTCCACCTCAACCTTGTCGTGGCATAGGAGTGGCCTGAGCACACGGCGTCTCGTCAGCGCCTGGTCGAGCACGCGTAGGTTTCTCAGGGTTTGGCTTGCCTGCTCTCCGATGATCTCGCCTGTGATTATGGCTTCGGCTCTCTCCATTTCCGCTATGCGGTCTGCTATGCGGTACATGAGCCTCTTACACAGTATGCAGGTGTATTCTTCCGGGGCGTTCTCCCTAATCTCGTCTAGGTTCCCTCCGTGTGGAATCACGTACATTCTCATTTTGAGGCCCAGCATCCATCCTTGGAGCGTCTTAGCGAGCTCCATCGCTCGCTCCGTTTCCCCCTCGCTCGTGTAGGGTGTGGTGTCAAAGTGTATTGGGGTTGCGAGGCATCCCCTGCGCATGGCGAGCCAGCAGGCCACCGGCGAGTCTATGCCCCCGCTTAGCAGGCAGACAACCCTACCTTGGGAGCCTAGGGGTAGGCCTCCAGCTCCCTCGTAGACGTGCATGTATATGTAGGCGTCCTCGCCTCGCACCTCCACGTTTATGGTGTGTTCTGGGTGGGTTAGGTCTACCTTTAGGCGTTTGTGGGGGAGTCTTTTTAGTATGGCTGAGCCGAGCTCCCTGCACACATCCATGCTGGTGTATGGGTGGCGCCCGACACGCCTACACCTCACCGCGAAGCTGGACCCCTCGCCGAATGTGGCATCCGCCACCTGAACAGCCAACTCCGCCATGCCACCCATATCGGAGGAGGTCGCCACCGCTGGGGACACGGAGGAAATCCCAAAAACCCTCAGCAGGGGATTCAACGCATCCCAAACCCTATCAGTATGGACGTAGACCCTGCCGTAGGTGTGAATCACCCGCTCAAAGGGAACGCCGCAGCGGCGGAGGACGAAACAAACACGCTTAACTATGCTCCTCTCGTACCTCGGGCGGACACGCGGGCTTTTTATGCCTATCTCTCCCGAAAAGCGCAGAATTAATGCATTGTAGTTGATGGATTCACGCTCCGGCATGGCGTGCACCGGGAGTTCACCCTATGGAGAGCCCGTACTTCTCAGCGATTTCTAGGAAGCTTTCGGCTACGTACTTCACCTGTTCCCAGCTTAGGCCGTAGGTGTTTAGCTTGAAGTGTTTTGTTAAGCCGGGTTGGATTCCAACTATTTTTCTCTTTTTCAGTTCGTCGTATAGGAAGAACCCCCTGCGTTTGTGGCTTTGCGAAACCCTGTAGAGTCCCTTAGATTCTATGTGGATTAGTGTGTGCTCTTTTGGCTTCACCCCGAGCTGCTTCGTCCCTTCAATGCGCTCCACCTGCTCAACTAGGTAGCGGGCCTTCTTCACCTCATCCCCCCAGTGCTGGACGCGCTCCACCACGGCTGGGAAGGATGCCATGAGGGTGACCAGTGGGGCGCCCATCACCGTGCAGCCTAGGAGGGCCAACTCCTTCACCTTGAAGGTTCGTCCACTCCAGTCCCCCTGAATCCTCGGGTGCCTGAGTATCTTCTCCGCCATCTCGTGCGTGGCCGCCAGTATGCCGGTTGGTGCGCTAGCCGCCCAGCTCTTATGCCCGCTGCTGACCAGTATGTCCACCCCTAGTTTTCTCCCGTCTACTGGCATGACCCCGGCGGTGTAGGCGGCGTTTAGGAGTAGGGGGACGTCGTGCTCGTGGCATATCTCCGCGACTCTGGCGGCGTCGTTCAGGTTTCCATACATGTAGTCTACGTGGGTGAGGACCGCCAAGACGGGCGGTCTCCCCGTCTCACGCTTCACCTCCTCAATTTTTTCGGCGTATGCTTCTACGTCCACTCGGAACTCTGGATAGCCGCCGTGGGGGACCTCCTTTACTCTTAGTCCGGCGAGCTCGGCGGCGAGGTATGTGCTGTAGTGGGCTAGGCTATCTACGACTACGTAGTCTCCGGGTTTTCCGAGCATGCGGAAGGCGATGAACTTCGCCTCCCTGCACCTAGTTACAACCCTCGCCACGTCCATGCCGAGGAACTCGGCTAGGTCCTCCATGAACTCCATTATTGGGGGTCTCCGAATCATATCCAACCTCGGGGTCTTCGCTGGGCACCAATCGCAGACGGAGTAGCCGTCCCCGAACTCCACTATGACGCGGCGCGCCTCCTCCGTGAGGATCCCACCCCTCTGGATCGGGTTGAGGTTTATGAGCTGGCCCCCGGCGTACTTCCTATGTAGGCCCACGTACTTCCTAAGCCTCTCTGGTGGAATTGCCAACGTTCAGACCTCCACGTTGTTAATGTGGGGTGAATAAATAAGGGTTGGACTCTGCTTTACCGCTTCTTCTTTAGGATGAGCGGGGCTGCGAGTAGGATGGCTAAGACGACGGTGAGCGCCCCAATTCCGTAGATGTACATGCGGGTGGATGAGAGCTCCCTCCTCGCCGCCTCCAGCTGCCCCATCAGCTGGTTGTATCCCTCCTGTAGTTGGTTGTAATCCTGCTGCAATTGCTGGTACGCCTGCTCAAGTTCGCTGTAGGACTGCTGGAGGCTTAGGTACTCCTGCCGAAGCTGCTCTAGGTCCCCCGCCTCTATGTATGGCCCAGCGATTATGGTGTAGATGTCGGCGGGCCTCCTCATCCCCCTGATGGACTCGTAGTCCACCCCATCTATGTACTTCACCTCCA
>CAZKUI010000039.1:0-10064 GCA_964555905.1 uncultured Candidatus Bathyarchaeia archaeon
GTTTAAGGTCGACTTTGACGCCGCCCTCGGAAGGCTCTATCACGCCTTCCGGGCAAAACAGCCAGCACAGCAGGCAGCCTATACACTTCGAATCGTCAACCACAGGCTTACCGTGAAGATGCCATGCCGTTTCAAACAGGGTTGAGGTCCCAGCCCGGAGTAGGGGGGTTGGAGGGAGCTCCCTGTAAGACTTAAACTTGAACCTTAAATCCTGAACTACCTTCAGAGCACTTCCACCTCCTCGTACGCTTTCGCAGCCGCCTTAACATTCGCCTCAACAATCCTTGAAGGGAGAAACTCTGCTATAGCCCTCTTCAGGCTTTCCAGCGTGAAGAGGCGGCTTACAGCCGCGAAAGCCCCGCACATAGCCGTGTTAACGATGGGAACCCCTAAAACATCCAGCGCTATCCTTAGGGCGTTAACCACCGCTATCCTGCGTGCTCCGAGGTTTTTAGCCTCCCCGGAAGTCGCATTCGCGAGGAAAATGGTTTCCTTGCGTGCACCCATGGTTACCACAGGGTTCTGGAGGAGGCTCCTATCGAATATTAGCACGTAGTCTGGACTGTAAACCATTGAGCGGTCTAGAATCTGACTGTCACCTATCCTTACGAAGGCCATTATTGGAGCCCCTCTACGCTCCACGGTGAATGATGGGAAGGCTATGGCGTGCTTCCCCTCCAGGATGGCTGCTAAACCAATTATTCTGGCTGCTGTTACGCCCCCCTGCCCTCCTCTACAGTGAATTCTAACCTCAACCATTGGAAGCATCCTGCCTGGCCTATCCTGCCCCGGGAAATGGCAGCCTCTGAAAGCAGAGAACAGAACTATTGTTGTTAGGCTTCAGCCCTAAAGCTCTTAAGCTTTCCCCTGGAGCTCCCGTAGGATCTCCTGAGCCCTGTCAATTCGAATCTTCTTCTCCCTCACCATTTGCTCGGCTACCATGTCTATAAGCTCGCCCCTAGCGCCGGCAGCCATAGCCACATTCCGAGCGTGAAGCTCCATATGGCCGCGCTGGATCCCCTCTGTGGCCAGCGCCCGGAGGGCTGCGAAGTTCTGGGCTAAGCCCACAGCCGCCATAACTTCGGCAAGCTCCCTCGCAGTGTGGACGCCGAGGATTTTCCTGCATATGCGGGCTATGGGGTGGCTGGCGGTCGCCCCACCCACCACACCGACGGCTATGGGAAGCTCTATGGTGCCTACAAGGTTGCCTTCACGGTCCTTCTCCCATACCGTGAGCGGCTTATACCGGCCTGAGCGGGCTGCGTAGGCGTGTGCTCCAGCCTCAAGCGCCCGAGTGTCGTTCCCCGTGGCGAGGGCCACAGCTACTATCCCGTTCATTATCCCCTTGTTGTGGGTTGCAGCCCTGTACGGGTCGGAGGCCGCGAACGCCCAAGCGTCCACAATCCCGTCTACCACATCCTCACCGCCGAGTTCCTCCTTTGCCACGGTCACCCAGGCCCTGGCTAGGCGCTTCGTCGCGAGGTTCGTTATGATTCTGAGGTAGACGCGGCCTCCGGTGACGCGCTCTATGATGGGCGCCACAGCCTCAGCCATCGTGTTCACCGCGTTGGCGCCCATGGCGTCCCTGCAGTCCACGTGGAGCTCGGCGATGACCATGGGCCCCCGGGGTGTGTGGATCACCTTGGCGTCTACGTCCTTGGCGCCCCCACCCAGCTTCACGAGAATCGGGTCCTGTTCATTCGCTTTCTCCAGTATCTCTTCCTTAGCCGCTAGAATCTCCATCTTCGCCCTGTATGGGTCTGGAACCTTCACGACTTGAATCTGCCCGATCATGATTGGCTCCGTGGATATGGCGTGTATGCCCCCCTTTGAGCGGCACATCCTCGCGGCGTTGGATGCAGCCGCCACCACGCTCGGCTCCTCAATCGCCATCGGAACCATGTAGTCCCTGCCGTTAATGAGGAAGTTCACGGCTATGCCGAGGGGGACCTGAATCGTCCCGACGACGTTCTCGATCATGCGGTCCGCTAGTTCTAGGCTTAGGGCTCCGGGCTTCCTCAGCAGCTCAACCTCCTCGTCCGTTAAGCCCGCGAATTCCTGAACTATTTTCAGCCTCTCCTCTATGCTCAGCTTGTAAAATCCGGGAATTCTGGATGTTCTGTTCAATTCGCTCCCTCAACCCACATCCTAAGGTCTACACACCTATAAAAGGGTAGTTGGAAAACACGGAGTTCAGCGCGGGTTATAAGCACCACCCCGGGCATAAATTCGTGGGGTTTAGGGAGGGGCTTCCCACATTGACCCTAATGGAGGTCTACCGGAGGCTACTGAAGCACTTCGGGAGACAGGGCTGGTGGCCCGCCCAAACCAAGTTTGAGGTGCTCCTCGGAGCCGTGCTCACCCAAAGAACGAGGTGGGAGAACGCGGAGAAAGCCGTTCAGAGGCTGAGGGAGGCGGGGCTCCTAGACCCAAGGAAGCTCGCAGATACGCCTATAGAGGTGGTGGAGGAGCTAATCCGCCCCTCCGGCTTCTACAGGGTGAAGGCGAGACGCCTCCTAAACCTAGTTAGACACATCGCAGAGAAGTATGAAGGTAACCTTGACCGATTCCTTGGGAGACCTGCCGAGGAGGTCCGCCGAGACCTGCTCACCGTCGGCGGGGTTGGGAGGGAGACCGCTGACTCCATACTCCTATACGCCGCTGAGAGGCTCTACTTTCCCGTAGACGCCTACACGAAGAGGATTATGCGCAGGCTCGGCTTCATAGAAGATGAAAACGTGGATTACGAGGAGCTTAGGAGGTTCATTGAAAGTCGCATACCGCGTAACTTAGACGTCTATCGGGAGTTTAGGGCGCTCCTCGTCGCCCTTGGAAAGCACCACTGCGGGAAGGAACCCCGATGCGTGGGTTGCCCCCTAAGGGATTTATGCCCAACTGGTGGGGGTGGAGTTGAGGAAGCTCGTAATTAAGGCAAAGCCACCCTACAGCCTAGACCTATCCATGAAAGCAACCCAGCCATCCGCCCCAACAACCTACACAGACGGAACGCTCACCAGGGCCTTAAGACTGCAGTCCGGCCGCCTCGTCCCAATTCAGGTGAGGCAGATCGGAGGCCTCGAGGATCCGAAGGTTGAGGTTAAAATTTTAGCGGATGTGGACGGCTCCGAGGAGAGGGAGATTTTGGGCATGCTGGACCGCTTCCTCTGCCTGACCGATGACATGAACCCCGTCTACGAGATTATGGACGGCGACCCAACGCTCAGGTGGATTGGAGAACGCCTTAGGGGAGTTAGGCCCTGGACAGCCCTTAATGCGTATGAGGGGCTGATATGCGGCGTGTTGTTCCAGCAGATATCGCTGAACGCGGCGTTCAGCATCATAAGAACCCTCGTTCAGGGTCTCGGGGACTCCATTAGGCTGGGGGGCGTAACCTACTACGACTTCCCAACCCCCGAGAGGCTTGCAGAAGCCAGCGTGGAGGAGCTACGGGCCCTCCACCTCAGCCGCAATAAAGCTCTATACGTTAAGGGGATAGCCCGGAGAATCGTAGACGGCTTTAACCCGGAGACGCTCGGGGAGATGCCGCTAGAGGACGCCGTGAAAACTCTCACGTCTATGCGGGGCGTGGGGGTGTGGACCGCCGAGATCGTGTTGGCGACTGGGTTGAAGCGGTGGGAGGTTATTCCAGCGGACGACCTGGGCATAAGGAGGGCTGTTTCAAAATTTTACTTGGGTGGGAGGGACGCCTCTAGGAGGGATGTCACGCGGCTCGCGGAGAGCTGGGGGGACTACAAGTGGCCCATCGCATACTACCTCCTCGTGGCGTCTGAGCGTCTGGAAAGGCTGAGCGTGGCGTAGACGGGGTTAAGCGAAGAAGGTGGGGTGGATGGGAAAGCCCGATCATCAACGTGAAGAGACGCCTACATATCCGTTCCCCCTAAAGCACGTCCTAGTATTCCGGTGGTTCTTTGAAGATGCAAAAACGGTGGATGAATTGGTCCGACGCCTTAGGGAGAACCATTTTTACGTCGTCAGACCCAGAGACGACATCCTCGTAGCGACGAGTGAGGCGAGACCTGCGCTCATCACCTTCACGTTCATCAAGAACAGGAGGGACGGCGGAGACCTAATTCTAATTCAGGCCCCGTGGGGCTGGTACAGCCTCGGGCAAATCCTGAAGTATATGCAGTTATTCGCCAAGAACGCTGGAATATCCGTTGAGTATGCCGGGCCTAAGCGGGAAAGCCTTTAGGAGTGGGGGCGGGTAATGATTTAAACCCCGCCACGCTAATTTCACTGGGGATACTTGTGTGGCCAGTCTGGAGGCCAGACGCGCTCACGGTTTGGCATGAGCCGGAGGTTCGCCACAGGCTCAGCTGGTACCACGCGGTTATGACGAACCGTAAACCAGCGAAGTTCCTTATCTGCAAGAAGATACCCGCTGACGTAAATCTAAAGGAGGCGGAGGAGGACGAGCTCTGGAGGCTTCATGAAAAGCTCTCGGCGGAGTTCACGCAGCTACATGGAAAGATCAGGAGCGAAGAAGTACAGCTGAATGAACTTGAGACCCCTGAGACGAGCTTCCTTGATTTGAAGGTGGAGCTGGCGTATAGGATGCTCCGTGGGTGCAGGTTCTGCGAGCGGAGGTGCGGTGTGAACCGCTTGGAAGGCGAGCTGGGCTTCTGCAAGCTGGATGCAACCGCGAGGGTGTCTACGTGGTTCCACCACTTCGGGGAGGAGGGGCCCCTACTCGGCGGTGGAGGCCACAGGGTTGGGGGCTCGGGAACCATATTCTTTACGTCCTGCAACCTCCGATGCCGCTTCTGCCAGAACTACGACATATCATTCAACCCGAAGAACGGCGTGGAGGTAGACGCAAAGAGGCTGGCCACCATCGCCAAGCACCTAAGGATGGAGGGAGCCGCCAACATAAACTACGTGGGTGGAGAGCCAACGCCAAACCTCCACGTAATCCTTGAATCGTTGAAGCACCTAGACGTGAACGTCCCACTACTATGGAACAGCAACATGCTCTGCTCCGAGGAGACCATGAAGCTCCTATGCGAAGTCATAGACATATGGCTCCCCGACTTTAAATTCGGCAACAACGAGTGCGCAAGTAGACTCACAGCGGGAATAAAGAACTACGTGGAGATAGTCACGAGAAATCACATAATCGCCCACCAGAATGGGGACATGATAGTGAGGCACCTAGTGATGCCGAACCACCTAGAATGCTGCACCAAGCCCATACTGGAGATACTAGCCAACAAGCTCGATAAGGACAAGATTTTGGTGAACATCATGGGGCAGTGGAGGCCTGAACACGAGGTGGCGAGGAACCCCGACAGATACCCGGAGCTCATTAGGAGGGTCTCCAGAAGGGAGATGGAGGACGCGTTTCAATACGCGGATGAACTTGGCTTAGTCTTCAGGCCCGTCTCGTAGAGGTGGCTGGCTTGAGCGCGAGGAAACGCCTACCCCGAGTTGCCGTCGACGTGGTCATAGTCCGGAGGGGTGGGGGCGTAGTTCTGGTGAAGCGGAGGAATGAGCCCTTTAAGGGGTGCTGGGCCATACCCGGGGGGTTCGTTGAGTACGGGGAGAGGGTTGAAGAGGCGGCTGTCAGGGAGGCGCTGGAGGAAACGGGCCTGAGGGTCCGCCTAACCAAGCTTGTAGGCGTCTACTCAGACCCAAACCGCGACCCGAGGGGCCACGTGATTTCCATCGCATACCTCGCGGAGGAAGTCGGCGGGGAACTTAAAGCCGGGTCGGATGCCGGGGAGGTCGCGGTGTTCAAGGAAATCCCGCGGAACATCGCCTTTGACCACGAAAAAATACTGAGGGATGCACTCAACTTAGGATGATGGAACTATAATTCACAAAATTTAAGTTCTAATAATCGCATTCGGTTTATCGATGCATCTTGACCGAGGATTACGAGACCGCAAGTGGGGGCTCCAGTAATACGGGTGAGGAGATTACGGAACTGGTTCGGGGCTTTCCGCTCACCATCCTAGGGAGACGTGTGGTGGTTCTGATGCCTCATTTGATAAGGGAATTGAGGGAGATGGTGGGCCCCCACATCCTCTTCCTCGTCGGTAAGAGGTGCGGCGAGAGGTGGGCTGAGGACATAAGGCGCTCCACCGGGCTTGAAAACCTCGAATTGCTGGAATTTTACGTCTATTTAGGTAAGACCCTCGGGTGGGGTATGCCGGAGCTGGTGAAGGTGGACGTGAATGAGGCTAAGGGCGTCATAAGGCTCTACGAGTCCTTTGAGGCGCAAGAAACGCGGTCGGACAGCCCCGTCTGCCACTTCCTTAGGGGTCAGTATGCGGGGGCGCTATCCGTAATATTCGGGCGTAAAATTCTAGTGGTGGAGACGAAGTGCGAGGCTCAGGGGGCTACGTACTGCGAGTTTCAGTTCAAACCCCACCCTTAGGTAAACACCTATCTCTACGAATCCCCTAATAGTAGCTTAGGGATTGGGGTGAGCCGGGGGAAACGCCGAACCTGCCCGGAGTGCGGGGGCGACCTCCTATACATTCCAGCCACAAAGCGGTATGTCTGCCAGAGCTGCGGCGTCATGTACACGCATCAGGAACTGGTGGAAGAGTGGAGGAGATTGAGGGAGGAGCTTGGTTTAATCCGTGAGGAAGAGGAGGATAGGCGTAGGGAGTATCTGAAGTGGTGGATGAAGAGCAAAAAGGAAAAGATGGGGTGACGCTTAACCCGAGACGCCCCCTGGGGAGGGTCACAGCGTGAGCAGGGAAGTGGAAATAATCTCCGTGGGAAACGAGCTGCTCATAGGGAAGGTGGTTAACACAAACGCCCAGTGGCTCGCCAGGCGCTGCACAACGCTGGGTATGAAGGTGAGGAGGATTACGGTGGTGGGGGACAGCCTAGAGGAGATTTCATCCGCGGTTAAGGAGGCGTTAAGTCGTAGACCGAGGTTCATCATCACCACTGGAGGCTTAGGGCCGACGTTTGACGACAAGACCTTGGAGGGTATAGCCCTGTGCCTAGGTAGGGAATTGAAGGTGGACGGAGACGCCTTAAATATGGTGAAGGACGCCTACCGCCGACTCGTGGAGGAGGGTCGGATTGAAGGCTATGAACTCACCCCACACAGGGTGAAGATGGCGAGGCTCCCGGAGGGCGCCAAACCCCTCGCAAACCCCGTGGGAGTGGCGCCGGGTGTTGCGATGAACGTAGACGGGACAACGATCATCGCCCTACCCGGGGTTCCAGCGGAGATGAAGGCCATATTCGAGGAGTCGGTGGCGCCGATGATTCGGGACGCCGCTGGGGATGCAACCTTCTTTGAGGCGAGCCTCCTAGCCTATGGGGTGGTGGAGTCGGATTTAGCCCCCATCGTTGAGGAGGCCATGAAAGCCAACCCCTACGTTTACATCAAGTCGCATCCACGCTGGGCTGGAAGAACACCATATATTGAGTTGCACCTCTCTACCACGGCTGAGGACTCCAACACCGCCAGAAAGAGGCTCAGCTCCGTCATAGTGATGCTCACGGAGATGATTAAACAGGCTGGGGGGAGCGTTAAGCCCCAGTAGCCCATCCAGCCCAAGAAAGGCTTTTACACCCGTCTACAAATTCTCTATGGGGCTGCGATGCGGTGGAGGCTAGACGCTGAATGGAGATGATGTGAAATCCGGGTTGCAAGCAGCCCCACCAAGCGTCTACGTTCATGCCGGGGCGTCACGAATGTACATCGCATTTATAATTGGAACAGCCGGCTCCGGAAAGTCCCTACTCACAGCGACTTTCTCCAGGTGGCTGAATGAACAAGGCCAAGAAGTGGCGAGAATAAACCTAGACCCCGGGGCGTTCAACCTCCCATACGCACCCGACGTAGACATAAGAGACCGCATCCAAGTGGAGGAACTCATGGAGGAATACGGCCTCGGGCCGAACGGAGCCCTAGTGATGGCCGCCGACCTAATCGCAAACGAGATAGAGGATATTGAGGAGGAAATTAGGGATTTAAACCCGGACCTAGTCTTGGTAGACACCCCGGGGCAGATGGAGCTCTTCGCGTTTAGGGCTAGCGGCCCGTTCATCGTGAAGTCCCTGACTAGGGAGCCGAAGGCCATCCTCTACCTTTTCGATGCGGTTTTCTCCTTGAACCCGCTAAACTACGTTTCTAACTTGTTTCTCTCAGCCGCTGTGCACATACGCTTTGGAATCCCCCAGATTCACGTGCTCTCAAAGTGCGATCTCCTCCCGAGGGAGAGGGTGGATGAAATCCTAGACTGGGCTGAGGACTTCAACACGCTGGACGCCGCTATAGGTAAGAGCTTAGACGGGATGAGCCAGGCCCTAAGCAGGGACCTCCTCGCGGCAATCCACGGGCTGGGGCTGGAGCTACCGCTGACACCCGTCTCATCCAAAACTTACGACGGGTTCCTGAACCTCGCCGCGTCCCTAGAGAGGACGCTATCCGAGGGCGAGAAGTTCAGCGAGCGACCCTAAAGGAGCGTCCATGCCGCCGCTAGGGCGCCGTATTCAGCCGCGAGCTTCTCGTTTGCGCTCCCCACGACGATTACATCCCCCTCCTGAGGTTGCAGCGCCTTCACCACCCGCTGGTAGACCCTTGGGAAGTCCTTGGAGGCGTCATCACTTATCATGGGTATCTGGAGCTTCCCCTCCCTCATCACTATGGTAACTGCACCGAGGGCTCCAGCCTTCACGGCTGCATCCCTCTGCTCTAAGCCAGCGGAAACCTTGCTCCCGGAGCCCTTGACCAATATCGCCACGTTATACTCCCCCAGCGATATCTCGCTCCTCCCAAGCTCCACCTTACCCGCCAGCTTGGAGCGCAGCATCTCCCACAGCTTCACGCCGTTCTGGGTGAGGATGCAACCGCTTCTAGCGGAGCGGACGATGCCTGCATCCTTCATCCTCTTGAGGAGCGTCCTGACGACCCCCTCCCCGACGCCGAGCTCTTGGGAGAGGCGGAACCTCCCCACGGAGCCGTCCCTAGCAATTACCTCTAGCGCCTTCACCACGTGGAGGACGGTGAACGTGGGGAGGGGGCCCGGAGCCCTAACGCCGCAGATGCCCTCTAAAAGCTTCTTGAATTGAGCCGGCATTCTATTAATTAAGTTGGCGCCCGATCGTAAAAGTTATATGGTTGGATAATCCATCCAAAGTAGATGAATAACACTCTACAAACCGCCTCGGTAGTGGCAACCTTCACAGCGCTGATCCTTGCAACCAACTACGCCCTAATAGGGATACCGAACGTGAAGCTCATGGACCTCCTCGTTTTCATAGCTGGATTCAGGTTCGGGTGCCTAGTGGGAGCCTCAGTTGGGGCGCTCTCATGGTGCATCTATGGAACTCTAAATCCATACGGGTTTTCCCTCCCCATACTGATATCAACATCCCTGGGGGAGACCATCTACGGCTTGGTTGGGGGGTTGTTGAGGATGCCCGTCCATAACCCCATAAATAAGGCGGAATGGCTTACTTTCAGCATCAAATTTGGGGTTTTTGGATTCCTACTCACATTCCTCTACGACCTTGAAACAAACCTAGTTTTTGCATATACGTTTGGGGTTCCCGTTCCCGTGGCTTTGGCCATGGGAGTCCCCTTTGCCGTCACCCACGAGGTCTCTAACGCCTTACTATTCGCCCTTGCAGGGCCACCCATCGTCTTTGCACTAAAAAAGCTAAAGGGAGGTGGTAAAAACGCCTAACAGTTGGAAGTGGGCTTCGCTGGCTCTCCTCTGCTGGGCATTAGCCGCCTCCATGCTCACGGTCCACTACTACACGCAATACAGCACCATCAGCAGCAAGTACAGGGAGGCTCTAGTCACCGTAGACCTCTATATAAACTACGGAAATGGAACCGTGGAATTCCACAGGGTCTCCCTACTCAACGCCACGGCATTTAACGCGCTCCTTGAAGCCGGCGCAGAGGTTGAATACGAAGTTTACCCCGGCATGGGCGTCTTAGTGACATCCATCAACGGCGTGAGGAATAACGAAACCATAGCCAACCACTGGTGGCTCTACTACGTGAATGGTGCACTTGCGCCCGTGGCATCTGACAAGTATTACCTGAGCCCCGGCGATGTGGT
>CAZKUI010000040.1:0-9917 GCA_964555905.1 uncultured Candidatus Bathyarchaeia archaeon
AGTATAGGTCCCTCCCGGTGGCTAGCTCCACGTAGACGGTGAAGTTTTCCCCGAGTTCCGCCGTCTCGGGATATTGGATGGTTACCGTGAACCCGTAGTAGCTCCAGTCTATGTTTTGGGTGACGGTTGGGGCGGCTTCCGCGGTGTATGCGCAGCTGAGCGTTGAGAGAACAGCGATCGCCAGTAACCCCACTAAGAGGACTTTCGCGCTTCTCAACTCGGTTCCCTAACCATTCACACGGTGCTTCGTGTATAAACCTTTTGGAGAGTTCACCTTCTGGATGGAGTTTTTAGGTTCCACTCGTCCCTTCTATACTTTTCTCTGAGGAGTTTTGAGGCTGCTTTCAACTCTTGGCTGTTAAGCCAGCCCCTCCTCAGCCTTACGCCTAGGGCGTCCTCAAACCCCGACTTTATGGCTTCAGCCACCTCCGCGAAGCCTACCCTCCGCCCCAACTCCCCCCTGATGGTGGTGAGTTGGGACCTCGCCTCCTCAGCCCTGCTCATATCCACCCCTAGGACTTGGAACATGACGTTGAAGTCGGCGTCTACGAGTATGGTTCCGTGCTGTAGGACGACACCCCACCTCCTCGCCTGAGCGCTGCCGCAAATCTTCCTCCCACCCACGACCACGTCTACGAGGGAGCCGTACCTCCCAGGCCTCAGGACGGAGCATAGGGGTAGGGAGGACCTTAATTCGGCTTCCAGGCCGAGCCTCCTGAGGCCCTCCACGAGCCCCGCGCAGATTTCCATGTACGATTCTAGGAGGTCCCTCGGCACCCTCGGGTTCCCCTCATCCACCACCACGCTGTACGTGAGCTCCCACCTGTAGTCGTGGTAGACGGCTCCACCGCCGGTTATCCTCCTCACGATGTCCACCCCGAGGCGTCTGCACGCACTTACGTCGGCGGCCTCCCTCGCCTCCTGCCGGTACCCGATGGAGACCGCTGGGGGCATCCACCTGTAGATTCGGATTGTGTTTGGGGACACCCCCTCAGCCCGGAGCCTCATCAACGCCTCGTCTATCGCCATGTTCGTGTAGCCGTCGTAGACGTCTACGCCGAGGAACCTCCACACCTCCACCTCAGCCGCCCCCCAATAAACTCCTCAACAGCCTTTCAATCTCCCCTATTTCACCGCTGGTTAAGGGTCTCGGGTAGTTATAAATTGGGCCCCCGGGCCTCTCGTTGTAGTAAGGCCTGTTGCACCCCGGGCACCCGCTGGTCATGAAGGGCCTCCCGCTCCTAATTACATCCCTGACCTCATCCCAAGGTAGGCCAACATACGTAGGAACGCCGTCTCCGTTGAACTTCATCCTTTCGTATCTGGCTCTCCCCGTGGTGATGAGGTAATGCGCCAGCTGTATGAGGCGGTAGTGGCCTATGGGTGGCTGCGGCCTACCCTGCATCCTAGTCCCCGGAATCGGCGTGAAGGCGAAGAGCGACGGGTAGACGCCCACGTCCACGCAGTCCTGAACAACCTTGAGGACGTCGCTGCACTTCTCTCCGAGACCGACTATAATGTGGGTGGTGACGCGCCCCCGACCGAATATGGCGACTGCCTTTCTAAGCGCCCTCCAATGCCCCTCCCAAGTGTAGGGCCCCCCAGCCGCGCGCCCCTTCACCCGCTCGAAGAGTTGCGGCGTGGCCGCGTCCAGTGCCACGCTCACCCTGTCTACGCCGGCCTCCCGTAGCGTTCTCATCTGCTGGGGGGTTAGGGGTTGGCATGAAACCGAGATGGGCACGTCCACGCCGGAGAGCGTTTCAGAAGCGAGAAATAGGATGTCCCTGAATACGCCCGGGTAGTTTAGGGCTTGTATGCACACGCGCCTGAAGGTGCCTTCGCGTATGGCGCTCCACAACCGTGGGATTACGTCCTTGATGGGGAACGCTGGCCAAGTCACCCTTGAGAGCATGTCGGCTCTGCCTGTGCTTCCTCGGGCTTGGGGGCAGAAGGCGCAGTTTGCCGTGCACTTATCGGGGTGGTAGGTGAGTAGGTAGGCTGTTGTGGGTTTTGCGTCCAGCCTCCCCCCGGTTAGGCCCATGGCGATGGCGGTTCCCAGGGAGACCCTCACCATGCTGGGCTTCATACGGGAGGGAGAATGCAAACCGCTTAATTAAAACCACCGCAACTTCAATGTTGATGGATCCCGAGCTTAGGGAACGCATACGCCGCGCTTGGAGGGTAAGCCGGGAGAATCTGGGCTGGGACATCTGGTTTTACGCGCCGAGCTTCGCACCCTACGAGGGTGGGAGGTTCGCTGGGGCGAAGCCCCTCTTTCCATCCATATCCATAACTGGGCGCTGGTGCGCGCTAAAGTGCGAACACTGTGGGGGCGTTCTGTTGAGGGGTATGATACCCGCCAGGACGCCTGAGAAGCTCTTGGAGGTTCTCCGCGAGCTGAGCAGGCGGGGTTGCGTGGGTTGCCTCATCAGCGGGGGTTGCACCCCGAGGGGCGATGTCCCCCTAGGGAGGTTTGTAGACGCCATCGCGGAGGCGAAGAGGGAGCTGGGGCTCACCATACTCGTGCACACGGGAATCATCAGCCGTGGATTAGCCGCGAGGCTTGGGGAGGCTGGCGTGGACGCCGCCCTCATAGACATCATAGGTTCGGACGAGACCATAAGGAGCGTCTACCACCTAAACGCCAGCGTGGACGACTACGAGGGGGCGTTGGAGGCGTTGGAGGAGGCGGGCGTCCCAACGGTTCCCCACGTCATCGTTGGTCTACACTACGGAAAGCTAAAGGGAGAAATCAACGCCTTAAGAATGGTTTCACGCCACAAACCAGCGGCGCTGGTCATAATCGCGCTCATACCCATACCGGGGACGGGGATGAGCGGCATAGAGCCTCCGAAGCCCGAGGAAATCGCTGGGGTGATAGCCGACGCCCGCCTCCTCATGGAGGAGACGCCCATAGCCCTCGGGTGCATGAGGCCCAAGGGCGCCCACAGAACCAGAACGGACCTATTGGCGTTGGAGGCGGGCGTCAACGCCATCGCCTATCCAACGAGGGAGGCGGTGGAGAGGGCTGAAGACCTCGGCTTGAAGGTCCACTTCTCGCCTGTGTGTTGCTCCCAAGTCTACGTGGACATAAACCGATGACATTATATACGTGATTAAGTCTACCTACAGCCGGTAGGTGCGTCTGTTGGGGCGGTCCACCAAGCTTTCAGTGGGCGTGAACGTGATACTCCTCGGCGTGGTCAGCTTCATCACCGACACGAGCAGCGAGATGGCCATGCCCGTCCTTCCGATGTTCATTCAGGCGCTCGCCCCAGCGGGTATAGCCGCCCTAGCGGTCGGCTTGGTCGGGGGCCTCGGCGGCCTCGTTGCGAACGTTTTGAAGGTTCTCTCGGGGTATTGGTCGGATAGGCTCGGCGTGAGGAAGCCCCTCGTGGCGTCGGGCTACCTGTCCTCGGCTGTTGCGAAGCTCTTCATACCGTTCTCAACAACTTGGCACCACGTGCTCGTCCTGAAGCCCGTTGAGAGGGTGGGTAAGGGCCTGAGGACGGCGCCGAGGGACGCCCTCATAGCGGAGTCAGCCCCGGAGGAAATCCGCGGGAAGGCGTTCGGTCTACACAGGGCGCTTGACACCAGCGGCGCAATCTTGGGCTCCACCCTGGCGCTCCTATTAACCCTCATGGGCGTGGGGATAAGAGAGATACTCGTCATCTCGGCTGTGGTGGCGTTTCTCGCGCTTCCACCCCTGTACTTCGTGAGGGAGGTGAGGAGCAAACCTAGGAAGTCCGGGTTTATCGCTGGCTTCGGGGAGCTCTCCCCAGCGTTCAGGAGGTACGTTCTGGTTGCGTCTGTATTCGCATTAGCGGACTTCACCTACATGCTCTTCATACTGAGGGCGAGGGAAGCCCTAGTCGGGGTTGTCCCGAAGGTTTGGGTGAACGCCATCCCCATACTCCTCTACGTCCTCTTCAACGTGTCATACGCGCTGCTCTCAATACCAAGCGGGGTCCTCTCGGACAAAATAGGTAGACGGAGGGTCCTCACCGTCGGCTACCTAACATTCGCCCTTACCTGCCTCGGCTTCACCCTAGGGTGCGCCGTCCCGCTCTTAGTGGCGTTATTCATCCTTTACGGGGTGTCTAAAGCGTTCGTGGATGGAACCCAGAGGGCGTACGCGTCCGACCTAGCCCCCCCAGACCTGAAGGGCATGGCGCTTGGGACGTTCCACACGGTAACGGGTTTCGCCACCCTCCTAGCTGGGGTAATCGCCGGGGCGCTGTGGACGGCTCTCGGGGCGAACGCCGCGTTCGCGTATGGATGCGTTCTGGCGTTTCTGTCAGCCGTGCTCATGGAGGCGGCTACAACCCGCTAGTTTAGGTTGCCCCCGTAACCCCAAAATTGTTATTTACTCCCCACCGTTTTAGCGCAACAGGCGGTATCGGCGGTTGGTGGTGGGGTTGGCTAAGAGGGATGTGTTGAGTGCGTTCACTAGGCTGATGCACCCGAGGCAGGCGCTCCTCGTGACGTGCGTAGACAGGGATGGCAAGCCGAACATAATACCAATCGCCTGGGCCACACCCGTCTCCGTGAACCCCCCAACCGTGGCGATATCAGTGAAGAAGACCAGATACTCCCACGACTTAATTAAGGAGACCGGGGAGTTCGTGATAAACGTCCCATCCATAGAGCTGGTGGACTTGGTGAAGCACTGCGGCAGCGTGAGCGGGGCGTCCGCGGATAAGTTCAGCGAGACGGGACTCACGGCGCTGCCGGCCAAGCGTGTGAAGCCGCCCGTAATCGGGGAGTGCATCGGCCACCTTGAGTGTAAGGTGGAGGGGGATGTGGATGCCGGGGACTTCACGCTGTTCATCGGCCGGGTCTTAGCCGCTTATGCGGAGGAGGAGTGCTTCAGGAGGAATAAGTGGAGCCTGTGTGAGGCGAAGCTCCTCCTCCACGTCGGCGGAAACCACTACACAACCTGCACCAAGGAATATCTAGCTTAGCCGCTCCAACCTGCATCCCTGACAAACCCTAGGAAGCGCCGTGCATCCTCGCCCATCTCGGTGTTGTTAAAGAGGACGTAGACCTCCTCAACTCCAGCATCCTCCAGCCTTCTAAGCTCGTCAATTAACCTCTGGAGATCCTCATCCGTGTACTTGTATCGGTAGTCGTACTCCCTGGGGTTTAGCCCGTGGAGTCTCGTGTAGACGAGGCTGCCTGTGGTGATGGGTTCGTGGCGTAGTATGTCCGTTACGTAGACGAGGTTTAACTCCCTACACAGCTCCGCGGCTTCCTCCCTGTGCTGGGGCCAGTCTCCCCGGGGTTCCCACGCGATGAGCACGCGGTCGCGTTTTATCGAGTTTAGGAATGCCTTCATGTTCTCCACGTTCTCCTCTGTGTAGCGGAACCTCGGCGGGCACTGAATTAGGCATATTCTCGCTTTTAGTGCCCTGCAGATTTCCATGGTCTTATTCCACGCCTCAAAGTTCTCCTCAGTGGGCTTCAGCATCCCATACCTGCCGTATTTCTCCTTCTCCACCTTTATTCCAGCCTTGCGCCACGTCGGGCTTGTGGGCGGGTGCGTGACAGCCTGCCAGCACTTAACCGTGAACTCAAAGTCCTCCGGGGCTTCCCTCCTCCACCTCTCCGCCGTTGAGACCCTCGGCAGCTTATAGAAGGTGGATTGAACCTCGACTAGGCGGAATACGCGGTAGTATGCGGCTCTCCCACCCCTGAGGCTGAAGCCGCAGCACCCAACCTTCACCTTCAACCGCGCCACCGAATATCAGGTGTGTTGGTTGCCGCTTAAAGGGGTGCATCAGTTCCCTTCAGGGTGCTCCTCGGAGACCTTGCGGTATAAAGCCCTGAGGGACGCCACCAAGTCGTCTATGGTGGCCGCCCTTGAGTGGGCTAGGGGGACTCCATCCCTCTCCGCCAGCTCCACGGCGAGCCTGTCGGGCGGAGCTCCGTGCATCACCACCATCCCCGGCTTGAACATGCTGCAGCGCACGGCCACCATCGGGGACCTCCCGTACCGCACTCCGGCGAATATGAGGGCTCTCTCGGTCGTGGAGCCGAATATCTGCAGGAGGTCCCAGCCTGATAGGGTTTCTATGGCTTTTATGCTGTCTATGACCGTGTAGCCGTAGATGTAATGGTGAGCCTTGTGCCTGCAGGCCACGAGCTCCCCTGAGACCGCGTCGCATACCTGATGAACCTTCACGGGGGCGGGGAACTCCCTAATGTCTAGGATGGCGTCGCTGGGAACCCTTATTATCTTGGCGGCCTCCCTCGTGATGCGCCCCCCACGCTCCTCGTCTATCCTGAGCAGGGCGAGGGTGAACCTCCTGATGAATCTGGTTCCGGGGCTCCGCCTCCTCCCGCTCTCGTAGTCGCTGATGACGGAGGGGGAGACCCCCATCTCCCTCGAGAGCCTTATCTGGGAAACGTCGAACGCCTCCCTCCACTTCCTCATCGTCGCCCCGGGCATCCTAGAAAGAACTATCTCCCCTGCGATCCTCCTAGCTAGGGCCTCCTTCACGCTGGAGGGGGTCTCCGCCTCCATCCTCCTTCATGTAATTTTGGGCTGGCTTGGTTAAAATAGGTTTGCCCCAACTTCCTATGCGACGTTAAGGGTTTTATTGGTGCCCGTCTACGAAATTATGGTATGTCGTTTAAGTCCCTGATTCGGCGGGCGTCCTCGGATAGGCGGTCACGCATCGTCTTGGCGTTAGACCTTCCGTTAGACAGCCCTTCACGTCTTCTGGAGAGGGGCTTGGAGATTTTGGGTGAGGCATCGCCGCACCTGTGCGCCGTGAAGCTGAACCGCCAGCTCGTCCTCCCCCTCGGTTTGGAGGCGACTAGGGCTCTGGTTGGGGGGATTCACGACCTCGGCCTCCCAGCCATCATGGACTGCAAACTGAACGACGTGGGGCACACGAACACGGCCATCGCCCGGTACTACTTCAACGTGGGCTTCGACGCCTTAACGGCCAGCCCCTTCGTTGGTTGGGAGGGCGGCCTCCAGTCGGTGTTTGAGGTGGCCGGGGAGGCGGGTGGGGGTGTCATACTCCTCGTCTACATGAGCCACCCCGGGGCTGTGGAGGGCTACGGGCAGTGGGTTGTAGACGCTGAAACCGGGGAGCGTAGACCCCAGTACCTAGTGTTCGCGGAGAAGGCGTTGCGGTGGGGCGCGGACGGCGTGGTGGTGGGTGCCACATACCCGGAGAAAATAAGGGAGGTGTTTAAGGTCCTAGGCGGGGAGATTCCAATATTCTCCCCCGGCGTTGGGGCTCAGGGCGGCAGCGTTGAGGGGGCGGTGGTGGCTGGAGCCAGCTACCTCATTGTGGGTAGGTCAATAATTAACGCTGAGCATCCGGGGATGGTTGCGGAATCCCTTAAGGAGAGGGTTAATAAGGCCCTAGGGCGGTGAGGCGCCGGGGCCTTAGGCTTTGTTGTTCCATAGTTCGCTCTTGAGGAGGTCCCGAACCGCCGCTCGTATGGCAGCGCTCCGGGATGGGTAGATTCCCATGCGCACCAACTCGTCTAAACCCCTGAGGCTCGCTTCTGGGAGGAGCACGGTTACTAGCTTCATCGTAGTCAAGTTGAGCACCAAGCTTGATTAGGATTCACCCTCCCTCATAGGGGTTATCCACACAATCTTTGTTAGGGTTAAATCTGCGGGAGGAGTCCTGTATTCTTGAACTAGATTAAGCCGTCCACGGTTATGCTGCGCTCGGATATGTAGGGCGCATGGAGGGCATATTTACCCCACAATATAAAGTGGGTTAGGAGTGGGTTACGGCTACGGCGCGCGTCCTCCTCCACTCTTCTATGGGTATGGAGAACTTCCGCTCCACCGCCTTCCTGTGGAAGTTGTTGTAGGTGCAGAAGGGTATGAGTCTCCCGTCTGGGGTGGCGTAGTGTATGATGCACCTCTCAACCCTCTCTAGGTCGAAGTTGAACTTGTCCATGAAGTGCATGGAGCCTATCATTATCATCCTCATGTGAAGCTTCCTTAGGGGTTCGTAGTCCGCCGTCCACAGGAGCGGGAGCAGGTACTTGAACAGGAATCCCCTCGGTATGTACTTCATGGCGGCGGTTGCAACCTTCAGCTTCGCCTTCGTTCTGTGTCCCTGTTCAGCTTCCCTTATGGCGTCCTCCACAGCCTCTAGGAACCCGTCTACGTTTATCATCTGGGTTATCGGCTTGTATTCATCCCCCTCGGTGATGATGTAGGTTGCCATTCCGCAGTGTGGGTGGCAGGAGAACTCAACGTACCGTTTCCCCATGAACGCCTCCACCAACTTTGAGAGTGGGACGACCGTCGGGACTGGATACCAGTCGCTCCGTTTTATCCTACCGTTAGTCTGCTCCTCGCAGAGCCTCATGAGGTCTGGTATGGTGATGCGCATCTTCTCCCGCTCCTCGTATTTTATCCTACCCGTTATGGAGACGGGCTGGAAATTGACGCACCTAACTATGTCGCTGTTCTTCACGGCGAACTCTATGATTTCGCCGATTTGGTCGTCGTTCACCCCGCCAACCAGCGTTGGGACGAGGATCACGCTCTTGAACCCAGCCTTCCTCAGGTTTTCGAGGGCTTTGAGCTTCGTTGGGAGTAGGTTCCTCCCCCTGGCGGCTATGTAAGACTTCGGTTTCGTCCCGTCGAACTGCAGGTAGATCGTGTCCGCGCCTGCCTCCCTCAGCTCCCTGCAGTAGTCCACGCTCTCCGCGAGCTTGAGTCCGTTGCTGTCCACCTCAACGTGCCTGAACCCGAGCTCCTTGGCCATGCGCACTATCTCCGGTAGGTCCTCCCTGACGGTTGGCTCCCCGCCGCTGAGCTGGAGGGCTGGGGCTGGGGGGTTGTTGGACCTCAGGTTGAGCATCATCTCCCTAATCTGCTCCAGCGTGGGTTCGTAGACGTAGCCGGCTGCGCCGGCGTGGGCGAAGCATATTGGGCAGTTCAGGTTGCACCTGTTTGTTACGTCTATGATGCCGAGGACCGTGTGGGATTTGTGGTTTGGGCATATCCCACAGTCGAATGGGCACCCCTTCACGGTTTCCGTCCTCGGGTTATCCAGCGGCGTCCCGAGGTGTTCGTACTTCAACACCCGCATGTACTGCTCGTAGTCCCCCCAGTAAACATCCCTGAACTCCCCGTGCTCCGGGCACCTCTTCTCTATGTAGACCTTACCACCCTCCGCGTAGACGGTGGCATCCACAACCCGGTTGCACTCGGGGCACACGCTTTTCGTATCTTTTATGTGGATCCTCATTGTTACCACCGGTGGTGGTAAACATTATTTAGTGTGTAGGGGGCACAGTATTTGAGGGTTTCCCAACGACTCACCCTCGGAGTGGTGTGGAGTGGAGGTCAGCGATAGGGTCTACAGGGCCCTGAGGGGCCTGGGCCTCACGGACTACGAGGCCAGGGCGTACTTGGCGTTGGTGGCTCACGGCCCCATGTCCGCTGGTGAGGTAAGCAGATACGCAAGCATACCCTTCTCGAAGGTCTACAGCGTGCTGGAGAGGCTGGAGGGTAGGGGCTGGGTGGAGGTCCGCCGCGGGAGGCCGAACGTCTACCACGCGAGGCCCCCGTCGGAGGTCCTCAGGGTTGAGAGGCTCAGGAGGGAGAGCGAGTTCCTCGAGTATGAGAGGTGCGTG
This sequence comes from uncultured Candidatus Bathyarchaeia archaeon, assembly GCA_964555905.1. Classification (GTDB taxonomy): domain Archaea; phylum Thermoproteota; class Bathyarchaeia; order EX4484-135; family B24-G1; genus CAZKUI01. The sequence goes on from CAZKUI010000040.1 coordinate 9,628, forward strand.
GTGGAGGAGCTTCAGCCGATCTACGAGAGTGGAGAAACGGAGGAGAGGCCGAACATCTGGATTATTAGGGGTGAGGGTGGGGTTCTAGCCCGGGTGAGGGACGTCCTAAGCCGCGCTAGGAGCGAGCTCCTGTTGGCGTTGCCGTCCATCCCCGCGGGCTTCTCCAGCATGCTCGTTCCAACCCTCCTGCACCTAAAGAACATGGGGATTCAGGTCCGCCTCCTCGCCACGAGGGAAGCCCAGCGCCAACTCGGGGGAATCCTGGGCGCGGTGGACGTGCGGGTGAGGGA
>CAZKUI010000041.1:0-9811 GCA_964555905.1 uncultured Candidatus Bathyarchaeia archaeon
CTGAAGCTTGGCGGCTCGGTTGTCACCGTGAAGGATGCGCCCCGCACCGCGAACTTAGACGCGATTAGGAGGCTAGCCGGGGAAATAGCCGAGGCTGACGTGAAACCCCTAGTTATAATCCACGGCGGAGGCTCCTTTGGACATCCAACCGCGAAGCGCTACGGGCTGGTCGGCGGGTACAAGAGTCGGGGTCAACTCCGCGGGGTGGCTGAGACGCACCTAGCGATGCTCACGCTCAACCGCTTGGTGGTAGACGCCCTACTTGAGGCGGGGGTTCCAGCCATCCCCGTTTCACCCCTATCCAGCGTGGTTACCCGAGGTGGGAGGATGCACGTCATGGAGTTGGAGCCCCTTAAGCTCCTCCTAAACTTGGGCTTCGTCCCCGTGCTTTACGGGGATGTGGTGATGGATGAGGAACTCGGCTTCACCATACTCTCCGGGGACCAGCTGATAGCGCGCCTAGCGGTGGAACTCAACGCCCAGCGCGTCGTGGTGGGGGTGGACGTAGACGGGTTATACACGGAGGACCCGAAGAAGAGCCCGGACGCCAAGCTCGTACAACGCATCACCCCCGGGGAGTTTGAGGCGGTATTACCATACGCTGGAGGCTCGGCGGCTGAGGACGTAACCGGCGGCATGGTGGGTAAGGTGAGGGAATTACTATGGGCGGCTGAGAGGGGAATTCCCATCCAGATAGTTAACGCCTCAAAGCCGCGCATCATCTTTAAGGCACTTAGGGGTGAGGAAACCCCGGGAACCCTCATAGAACCGAGGCGAAGCGGTTAAATTTGGTGGAAACCCATGCATGGCGAATCGGGCATGACCAGCGAAACGGAGCGCAGGAAGCTAGACCACATACGCATATGCCTAAAGAAGGACGTGGAAGCCCGAGGCGTAACAGCCGGCTTTGACCAAGTTCACCTCATCCACCGAGCCCTCCCGAGAGTAGACTATGAGGTGGTAGACCTGTCTACGAAGGTCTTTGGGCACGTGTTCTCCGCTCCGGTCGTCGTCACAGCCATCACTGGTGGGGTTGGCGATTCGGTGAGGATTAATGAGGCGTTGGCTGAGGCGGTGGAGGAGCTGGGCTTGGGGATGGGAGTCGGTAGCCAGAGAGCCGCCATAGAGAACCCGAGGCTGGAGCGCACGTTCCGCGTGGTGAGGGAAAAAGCCCCAACAGCCTTCCTCATCGCAAACATCGGCTACTCCCAACTGACAAGCGGGTACGGAATCCGCGAGGTGGAAAGAGCGGTTGAAATGATCGAGGCGGACGCCATCGCCATCCACCTAAACCCCCTACAGGAGGTGATCCAACGCGAGGGGAGGCCCGGGGGTCCAGACGCTCTCCAGAGGATAGGCGAGGTCGCCGAGGCGTTGGATGTGCCGGTCATCGTTAAGGAGACGGGGTGCGGCATAGCGGCTGAGGAGGCTAAGGCACTGGAGGAGGTCGGGGTTGAGGGCGTGGATGTGGCTGGGGTTGGCGGCACGAGCTGGGCGGCTGTTGAGCATCACAGGGCCTTGGAGGCGGGGGACTGGAGGAGGGCTGAACTCGGGAGGCAGTTCTGGGATTGGGGGATACCAACCGTGGTCAGCCTAGTGGAGGTGGCCGAGGCGACGAACCTAACGGTCATCGCATCCGGCGGGGTTCGCACGGGCCTAGATGCCGCAAAGTCCATCTCCCTCGGGGCGCACCTAGCTGGGTTGGCGCTCCCCATGCTTAGGGCTGCATCCGCTGGGGTTGAGGAGGTGAAGAGGGCGCTCAGACTCGTGGTGGACGGGTTGAGGGTCGCCATGTTCCTCTCCGGCGCCCGCGACGTTCAGGAACTCCGGAGGGCGCCCGTGGTTCTGCTGGGTTGGGTGGCTGAGTGGCTCAGGGCCCGGGGCATCCAGCCGGAGAGGTATGCGAGGAGGGGCTTTAAGGGGAGAAACGCGCACAAACCATGAGGGGAACATCCCCTTGGGGGAGCGTTGAAGTGGCCTTCGAAGACGTGGAGGAGGACATACGCAGGATAGCCCTCCTAAACGCCGTCCAACACGGCGGGAGAGCCCTAGCCCGCTCGGTTATAGGGAAGCTCCTAGCGGAGAGGCCGGACCTAAAGCCGAGGGCTCGGGAAATCATACCCATCGTGCAGAGAATCGTAGACGAGGTGAACGAGCTCCCCCTAAGCGAGCAAAAGAGGGTGATTGAGGAGAGGTGGCCCTGGGCGCTTGAAGGAGAGAAGGAAGAACGGGAGGGGGGCCTCCCACCACTGCCAAACGTGGAGAAGTACGGGCGGGTGGTGACTAGGTTCGCCCCAAACCCCGACTGCGTCCTCCACCTAGGCTCCGCGAGGGCCATCATACTGAGCCACGACTACGCCCGCATGTATAAGGGCGTGTTCTACCTGAGGTTCGAGGACACGGACCCTAGGACGAAGAGGCCGAGGCTTGAGTTCTACGAGGCGATTAGGGAGGATTTAAGGTGGCTTAACTGCCCGTGGGACGGCGAGTTCATACAGAGCGACAGGCTCCCCGTCTACTACGAGTGGGCTGAGAAGCTCATAATGAAGGGGCACGCGTACGTCTGCACCTGCGGGAGGGAGAGGTTCAGGGAGTTCGTTCTCGCGTGCAAGCCGTGCCCATGCCGGGGTCTACCGACCGAGGACCACATGGAGCGCTGGGAGTGGATGCTGGACGGCACCTACAGCGAGGGCGAGGCCGTCGTTAGGGTCAAGACGGACCTCACCCACCCAAACCCAGCCGTGAGGGATTGGCCCGCGCTCCGCATCATAGACCCGGAGAAGCACCCACACCCGAGGCCGGAAATCGGGAGCAAATACAGGGTTTGGCCCCTCTACAACTTCGCCTGCGGGGTGGACGACCACCTCATGGGCATAACCCACATCATAAGGGGGAAGGAGCACATAACCAACGAGATTCGGCAAAGATACATATACCACCACCTAGGCTGGGAGTACCCGGAAACCATACACTATGGACGTCTCAAAATAACGGGGGCGGTTCTCAGCAAATCTAAGATAGTGAAGGGCGTCGAGGAGGGCGTCTACGAGAGCTGGGACGACCCGAGGCTGGCGACGCTAGCCGCCCTGAGGCGTAGGGGTATAACCCCCGAGGCCATAAGGCGCCTCATGCTCGATGTAGGCCCAAAGCCCGTGGATGCAACCCTCAGCTGGGAGAACCTGTACGCGTACAACAGGAAGCTTGTTGACCCGGAGGCGAGCAGGTACTTCTTCGTGGAGAACCCGTGGAGGCTCGTCGTAGACGGGGTTCAAGAGCCCCAGACCGCGAAAATCCCCCTACATCCAGACCACCCCGAGAGGGGCTACAGAACGCTTCACATCCACCCAAGGGGAGATAGAGCTGAACTCTGGATATCGGAAAGCGACGGAAGAAAAGCCGCCCCCGGAGCCAAGTTCAGGCTCATCCACCTATTCAACGTGGAAGTCCTAGACGTAGACGAGGGAGCCATCAAAGCGAGGCTCCACAGCCGCGAAGTAGAAGAAGCGAGGAGGCTGAAGCTCCCACTAATCCACTGGGTTCCAGAAGAGGAACACATAGAAGTAGAGGTGAGGAGACCTGAAGGGCGAGTTAGGGGGCTGGGTGAAGCCAACCTCGCAAAGGAAAGAGTTGGGAGCATAATCCAGCTAGTCCGATACGGATTCGGCAGAATAGACAACGTAGAAGAAAACCACGTACGGGTATATTACGCCCACCCCTAAAACGTCGCCATTCCCTTCCAAAGCGTGATGCCCCCTCAGCCTCTCCACAACAATTGATAATAATACTCCCGCAACCCCCTAATACTTGGTGGTGTCTACAGAGTGGCCTACGCGGAACTCTCCCTACTGAACGGGAACATATACACCATGGATCCATCAAAGCCCAGAGCCGAGGCGCTCGCCATTCTTCACGGGAGAATCTTGAAGGTCGGCCTTAACGAGGAGGTTAGACGCTTCATCGGCGGAAAAACAAGGGTAATTGACCTGCGTGGTAAGACGGTTCTTCCGGGCCTAATAGACACCCATGCTCACATGATGGGTTTTGGTTTATCTTTAGGCTGGGTTAACCTCAGGGGTGCATCGTCCATAAGGGAAGTAATCAAAAGGCTTAGGGAGGTGGCCCGGAAAACGCCGAGGGGGAGGTGGATAATTGGCTTCGGCTGGGACCAAGAGAGGTTTGAGGAGAGGCGCTTCCCGACTAGGTGGGATTTGGATGAGGCGTCCGAGGAGCACCCCATAGTCATTTTTAGGGTCTGCCTCCACCTCTGCGTGGCGAATAGCGCCGCCTTGAAGCTCGTTGGAATTTTGGGGACGGACGCCGTGGAGGGCGTTGAGGTGGACCCGGATGTCGGAGAGCCAAACGGGATATTGAGGGAGTCAGCTGTGGAGTTGGTGAGGGGGGCGCTCCCGCAACCCACGCTGAAGGAGGCTGTGGACGCCGCTGAGAGGGCGTGCCGGGAGGCGGCGAAGGCTGGCTTAACGGGCGTCCACTGGATAATGGGCGGGGCGGTTGAGTTCAGGGCGGTCCAGAGGCTCAGGGCGGAGGGTCGCCTCCCCATACGCGTCTACGCCATACTACCCGTAGACATGCTGGACCCCCTGACCAAGCTCGGCGTGGAGGGCCGCCTCGGAGACGAGTGGGTGAAGATTGGGGGAGTGAAGGTCTTCGTAGACGGGAGCCTAGGAGCAAGAACGGCAGCCCTAAAGGAGCCGTACTCGGACAAGCCGGAGACCAGCGGCGTGCTGCTATACACGAGGGAGGAACTCAGAAGCTTGGCTGCGAAAGCCCACGAGGCGGGGTTGCAGCTGGTAATCCACGCCATAGGAGACCGGGCTGTTGAGCTGGCGCTGGACGCCATAGAACACGCCCTAAAGGCTAAGCCGAGGCCGAACCACAGGCATAGGATTGAGCACGCATCCCTGCTGAGCGGAAGGTTGGTTAACTGGATGCGCGAGTTGGGTGTGGTGGCATCCATCCAGCCGCACTTCGTGGTCTCAGACTTCTGGGTGGAGGAGCGCGTTGGCCCAGAGAGAGCGAGGTGGGTCTACCCCTTCAGGACGCTCCTCAGGAGTGGCGTGGTGGTCTCAGCTGGCTCCGACTGCCCGGTGGAGCCCATAAACCCGTTCCTCGGGGTGTGGGCGGCCGTCCATAGGGTGGACAACGCCGAGGAGGCGCTATCCGTCGAAGAGGCGCTACGCCTATACACGGTGAACGCCGCCTACGCATCCTTCGAGGAGGAACTAAAGGGGAGCCTAACCGAGGGGAAGCTCGCAGACCTAGTAATCCTAGACAGAGACCCATACAAGATTCCGCCGAGTGAACTTAGGGATGTGAGGGTGGTCGCTACGATCGTGGGTGGACGGCTCGTCTACGCTGAGCCAAGCTTCTTAAAGGATGCCCACCCGTCTACATCCTATAAATCCCAGTAGGCGGATTGTATCCTTTTGACCTCCCTTAGCGCCCTCCAACCCATAGCCTCCACCCTTCTGGATGTGTAGGGTTTTGTGTCCCAGACCCGTGGATGTAGACCTGCCATGGCTGCGATATCCGCCGACGCCATCGCGCCTAAGAACTTCAGGTTGTAGCCACCCTCTAAGACGGCCACGAACCTCCCCGAGCACAGTAGGGAAGCTAGGCTGAGGACCCTCCTAAACGCCTCCAGCTGACCCCACGCCGTGAGGGAGAGCCTGCCAACGGGGTCCCTGTGGTGCACGTCAAAGCCGACCGAGGCTAGGATGAACTGGGGTTTATACTGCCTAGCGATGGGTGCTATAATGCGGTCTACGGCTTCTAGGTATACCTCGTCCCCCGTCATGGGCGGCAGGGGTATATTCACGTTGTAGCCAACCCCATCCCCCTCGCCGACCTCCCAGCTGAACCCAGCCCCGGGGAAGACGTGGGGATACTGATGCAGGCTCGCGTACAGGACGTCGCTCCTCCCGTAGAACATGTCCTGAGTTCCGTTTCCATGGTGGGCGTCCAAATCCACTATGAGAACGCGCTTAACCCCCCTCCTCGCGGTTAGGTGGGCTGCGGCGGCTGCAACGTTATTGAATATGCAGAAGCCGCATGAGTAGTCCGGGCCCGCGTGGTGCCCCGGGGGTCTGGCGAGCACGAAGGCGTTTCTGAACTCCCCGCGTAAGATGAGGTCCACGGCTGTGATGGACGCCCTAACGGCGTGAATGGCGGCGTCAAAGCTCCCGGGGGAGACGGCTGTCCCCTCCAAGTCTATTATGCCGCCCTGACGGCACCTCCTCTCCACGAAACCTACATACTCCTCATCGTGCACTAGGAGGACGTCCTCCACGGTGGCACCCACCGGCTCAACGAGCCTGCACCTCCCCGAGCTTAGGAGGCGGCTCCTCTCCAGCGCCCTAAGAATCACCCTGAGGCGTGCGGGCCTCTCCGGGTGCTTGGTGCCAGGGATGTGCTCCAGAAACTTTGGTGAGTATAGGATTGCGGTTCTCAACACGGGACGCCCCCAAACAACTCCCGGAAAACCTGTGCTAGGTACGCCTTAACATCCAATCCCTTCCTCTTCGCAAGCTTCCTCAGGGCGTTGCTTACCCCGGTGGCGTATTGGATGGCGCTCTTCCTCCGGTAGGCGATTTCCCTCGGTAGCCCCAGTGAGTCCGCGGCTCCGCGTAGAATCCACTTCCTGAGGGGGTCTTCCGCCCCCCTAACCTTGAGCTGGGGTGATATGGATAGCGCTATGGCGGCGACATCCCAATCCATGTATGGGAGCCTCAACTCCACCCCTTGGCTGGCGTAGACCTTCTCGTCCCTAGCGCAGTTCACCTCGTGCACCTCCGCCAAGTCCTTAATCAGCTCCCCCTCCAACCCTTCCGGCCCAAACCGAGCGTAGACCCCGAGATACCTGTGGTACCCCGCGAAGAGTTCGTCGGCCCCCTGCCCGGACAACACGACGCGGAACCCCTCCCCGCGCGCCTCCCCAGCAGTCCAGTAGGTCGGAATTGCGATGGAGACCGCGGTTGGGTTCGGGGTTTCAATAGTCCACACCACCTCTGGAAGAGACTTCTCCACGTCCTCAGGTTGGTAGACGGATGTGTGTATTGGGAGGTCCAGCATCTCAGCGGCCTCCACAGCCCAGCGTATCTCCCGGCGCTCGCCTAACCCCACGGTGAAAAGGTGTACATCCACTCCCGCCCTACTGGCAAGGTAGGCTAGGAGCCCGCTGTCCACACCCCCGGAAAACGCCACGGCGACCTCCCCCAGACCCGAGACCCTCTCCGCAACCGCCTCCACTAGAGCATCCACCAACAACCTTAAAGCGTCCTCATAACGCTCTATCCTGCGGCTCGGCTTCGGCAACCGCCTAACCTCCTCAAACTCCACCCCAGCATCGGTTAGAATGGCTAGGTGGCCTGGGGGGAACGCCTTCGCATCCCGAATTCCAATAGCCCATAGCGCCTTCCTCTCCGCGGCTACAGCCGTTAACCCGCCGCCAACCCCGTAGTACAGCGGCTTCAGACCGAGGGGGTCTCTACCAACCACCAACTTGTCGTGGGAGAGTGCCGCGAAGGTGTAGGCGCCGTCCAACTCCCTGATTGCCGCTGTGAGGGTTTCTCGGATGCTACGAAAGTTTAATTTCGTAACATAAAGGCGCCTCCGCCACTCCCCTCCGAGAGGCGGGTAGACCTCCCCATCGAATATTATGCCATCCGATAGACTGCGGTGAGCCGCCGCCTCATCGGCGATGTAACCCACGCATAGGGGAGACCCGCCGATACCTAATTCTCTTGGGGAATTAGCTAGGGATTCATCCTCTGGAGTGACGGCGTAAAATAAGCGTCCTCTATGCCTGAGGGTGCTTAGCATTTTGAGGAGGTGGGGGGCTGCATCCCCACTTCTCGCTAGTACGGCGGCTACCGCCCCCAACGGAACACCCAGTGATAATTTACTCCGCCCCAGGTTTTAAGGGGATTAAGTTAGGCTGTAGACGGGTATGAGGAGTAGGGTTGTTAGGAGGGTGGCGGCGGCTGAGAGTATGAGCTTCGGGTACATGTCCCTAAAGGAGACGGAGAAATACTCCGAGGTTACTACTAGGCATAGATGTAGGGGGGATATCACGTAGCCTATCACCGAGGCGGTGTAGAGCCCCATTATTAACCCCATGGACGTTAAGCTTGGTAGTAGGGATGCCAAGATGACGATTGAGGCTGACGGGTAGCCCGTGGAGAAGCCTATGAGGAAGGAGAGAAGCGTGATGAGGAGGGGGAGAGGGAGCGCCATTCCTTGGAGGGCTTGGTAGACAGCCTGAGAGACCCCCGTCTTAACCATAATCCCACGGAACACCATAATGCCGATCATGGAGAGGGCGAAGTTCGGGAGCTTAGCATCCCTCACCACCTTCACCAACTCGCTCCCCGTTGGGCGGCTGAGGAGCAGGGCCAGCACCACCCCAACCACCACGGGTATCGTGTGCGGAACATCCAATGCAAGGTCTAAAACCGGAACCACCGCGAGGGGGAGGAGACCTAAAAGAATCCTCTTTACCGTCATCCAGTTCAGGTTCTTCGCGCCTACAACCCCCCTCACGCCCCTTAGGGATAGTAGGTAGCCAACCGCCACCATCGCTAGGAACGGGGCTATCAGGTGGGGAACGATGTACTCTAGGTCTATGCCCACCAACTCCGAGAGTAGGATGAGAGCTGGCGTGAATGGGTAGATGAGGAAGACGACGTGCCTAAACCAGAGATTTATGTATGCGCCCTCCCTTGGGGGCACTCCACTCTTACGTCCCTCCTCCTCCACCATGGGAGCCGAGAGGAGGGCGCCCCCGGGCATGGGGAGCGTGCCGAGTATCGCAGGTATAAACGCCATCAGGGGTCTACTACCAACACCAGCCTCCTTCAGGGCATCCACCAAGGAGCGCATCTGGCCAGTAGCCTTCAATAAACTCCCGAGGAGGGCTATGAGCGCAACCGAGGCCGCAAGGTCTAACGCCTTAAACTCCACAGCGTAACAAACCATGCTCAAGGCGGCATCCGACGGAGAAAGAAGCAAAAAACCAAGAATGGCTGCGCCAAGAAGCATAGTAAACCCCAAATTCACCCTAAGAAAAGCGAGAACAATAATAACAGCCAAGGAGAGCACCAACGCAAGGAGAGGATTCACCGAAACCCGTCCCCCTAAAAGCGCCTCATGTAGTAAACTAAAGGCCAATTTATAATGAGTTGCTTATGAATGCACCGCTTGCGCCAATTAAAAACGTAAAACAGCAAAAGCTATGAATTATACCAAATCTCTTAAGTATGGATTAAAGAAATGATGAACTAATGATAGTATAACAACACTTGTTATCAAACCAACTGCAGCATTCAAATCAAAACCCGTGATTGTAAACCCTAAAGCTGTACCCGACGCAGGGGGGTGTTCCGTGTCCGTAACCACCATTACAAAAATAGAAAGCCCGACAGCAAATGAATATACAAAAATGGAACACAAGAAAGACGAATGCGGAATTAAAGCACACAAAGACCCGGATAGGAAGCCGACGAAATGACCTCCTATAACACTCCTTGGTTTAGCGGTAACGCTTTTTGGCATTGCAAATACAATGAAAGCAGTAGCGCCTATTGATGCTATTATTACCGCGTGCTCTATACTTAATAACAAAAGTAGTATGAACATTGTAAGGGTGGCAAGAAAACTTTGAATTACATAATTCTTCCAAAACAATCTAAGTTCTTTAACCATCTTGGTGGTTGATTTCTTCATAGATTAACTCCAATCGTTTTTATGAGTTTGAATGTTAAAAAAGCTTACGCCGCAGGAACGATATGAAAGT
>CAZKUI010000042.1:0-9605 GCA_964555905.1 uncultured Candidatus Bathyarchaeia archaeon
GTAGTAGGCTAATGCGCACCCCATAAAATTTGCTAGGGAGCCGAGGGTTGCATCTATTAAACCCGCCAGCCCGGGGAGGCCGAAGAGGTTCCCGACGAAGCACCCAATCGATAAGCCCAGAATGGCCGGCCAGCCGAAGAGCATGGAGAGGGGGAGCAGCGCGTCGGCAACCCTCACCTGAGCCGCGTAGAAGCTGATCGGGGCTAAGGCAACCACCAAAACCGCATATAGGGATGCAAATGCGGCTGAGAGCGCCAAACGGCGGGCATCAACCCTCATTAGCAATCAACTGGAGGGGAGACCCGCGGGGAAGATAAAAGTTTCCCGCCTAGGAGGTGCGTAGACGGGAAAGGTTTTTGAGCCGCTAAACTCTACTTGATGACCGCTTGGTGGTGGGGATGACGTGGAGGATTAGGGAGATCTCGGTGGTTTCCCTCGCCGTGTTGATTTTAGCGGCCACGGCGGCTGGGGCGCTCCTCTCATATATGACGGTGGCTGGGTACTACTACTCGCTGGGCGTAAAAGTTCCGAATGCACCCGCAGTAGCCATAACCAACATCACCTTCTCAAAGGAGCACTATGACGAGTTCAACTTCACCGTCCTGAACCCAACGTACTCGTGGGGTGATGCAAACATCACCAGAATCTACGTCTACGCGAATAGGACGATGATTGCGGTGGATACCTGGCCCCCGTTCCCATACCGGCTGAGGCGGGGTGAATCCCAGACCTTCATCTGTTATTGGAAGTGGTGGCAGTATCCAGAGGCCGACATGATGGTGGTGGTTCTCGTGGAGGGGGGCTCCGGGGCCATAGCCACAGCTAGGGTGCCCAGCGTGCCGAGCAATTACACCGGCGGTTAAGGTGAGGGGTTTATCTAAGCTCCTCCTTTACGACCTCCCCGAGCCGCGCAATCCCCTCCCTAATCTGCTCCAGCTTGGGGTAGCTGTAGTTTAGGCGCATGGTGTTCCCGCCGCTGTCGTCTACGTAGAACGGGCGGCCTGGCACGTACGCCACCTTCCTCTCCAGCGCCTTCTGGAGCATCTTCTCCGTGTCCACCTTCTCCGGGAGGTATGCGAAGATGAATAGGCCCCCAACCGGGGTGCTCCAGCGGCAACCCTCCGGGAAGTTTTCCTCTAAGCTTTCAAGCATGGCCTCGCACTTCGTTTTGTAGACCTTGATGATATTGGGTATATGCTGGAGGAGTAGACCCCTCCTGAGCATCTCGGCGGCGATGAGCTGGGTGAGCGGGGATGTGCACAGATCAACCGACTGCTTCGCGATAACCATCTTATCCACGATGGTAGACTCGGCGGCGACCCACCCAACCCTCAACCCCGGGCATATAATCTTGCTGAAGGTGCCCATGTATATGACGCGGCCCTCATCGTCCATAGCCTTTAGCCGCTTAAACTCCACGGGCTTGAATAGTACGTGGCTGTACGGGTCGTCCTCCACCACGAGGAAGTCGTATTGGCTGGCGAGCTCCAGCAGCCACTTACGGCGGTCCATGCTCATGGAGACCCCCGTGGGGTTCTGGCAGGTGGGCACCGTGTAGACGAACTTCACCCTCCGCCCCTCAGCCTCCAGCCTCCTCAACTCCTCCTCCAGCGCCTCAATTATCATGCCGTCATGGTCTATTGGTATGCCGACGAACCTCGGCTGGAAGAGCCTGAATGCAAGTGTGGCCGCCAAGTAGGTCGGGTTCTCCACCACCACCAAATCACCCGGGTCTATGAGCACCCTAGCCAGTAGGTCCAGTGCCTGCTGGCTTCCGCTGGTGACCATTATGTTGTCCACACCCTCCAGCTTGAAACCCATGGAATTCATGAACTTCAGCAGTTCCTCCCTTAGCTCGATGCACCCCACCGTGGTTCCGTATTGTAGGGCTTTCCTGGCCTGCTCCTGAACTAGCTCGTTGACGATCGCTCTTATCTCCTCCCGTGGGAAGCAGGATGGGTCTGGCATGCCCCCTCCGAAGCTTATGATTTCAGGCATTTCCGCAACGTAGCGCAGTATCTGCCTGATGGTGGAAGCCCTCATTCTGAGAGCTCTCTCAGAGAAAAATTTCTCCGCGTGTAACTTCTTTTTCAACAATTTAATACACCATTTCAGTTTGGTTTATGGGGAGGGGCCTCCAGGGGTAATTGAGGTAAACCCGCAAGTTTGGGTTGATACCTCGGCGCAAAGCGCCGTCGGGTGATTGAGGCATAAACCCTCCCAAGGGCGCTGGAGGAGCCATCTTATAATAACTTTACTTAATTCCGCCTCTAGGTAACCTCCCACCCGATGCAGTAGACGGGGGTTCCCCGGGGGAATTTGGACGCTTCACCGCCTGTTAGCGATTTCCTCCTTCAATCTGGCGATGAACTCCTCTAGGCTGAACTGGCCTAGGTCTCCTATGGTGTGCCTCCTCACGGATATGGTTGACGACTCCGCCTCCCGGCCCCCCACGATCACCATGTACGGAATCTTCTCCTCCTCCGCCTCCCGAATCCTGTAACTCACCGTCAGCGGCCTATCGTCCAACTCCACCCTGAGGCCGCTGTCCCTGAGCTTTTGGTAGACGGAGGTTGCGTAGTCCACGTATCTGTCGCTGACGGGTAGGACCCTCACCTGCACCGGCGCAAGCCATAGGGGGAAGTTCCCGGCGTAGTGCTCTATGAGAACCCCGATGAACCGCTCTATGGAGCCGAGGAGCGCCCTATGAATCATGATGACATGGTGCTCCCTCCCGTCAGGCCCCACGTAGGTCACGTTGAACCGCCTTGGGAGGTTGAAGTCTATCTGTATGGTGGTGCACTGCCAAGTTCTGCCGATGGCGTCCACCAACTTAATGTCAATCTTTGGACCGTAGAAAACAGCCTCCCCCGGGGCCTCCTCGTATGGTAGACCCCGCTTCTCAAGGGCCTTCGCCAGCGCCTCCTGGGCGCGCGTCCACTCCTCATCGGTGCCCATGTACCTCTCCGGGTGCTCCGGGTCCCTCGTAGACAGCACGATTTTGTATTCGTGGAAGCCCATGGTCCTCAGGATGTATAGGGTTAGGTCTAGGACTCCGAGGATCTCCTCCTCGAGTTGCTCCGGGGTGCAGAATATGTGGGCGTCATCCTGCGTGAACCCCCTGACGCGCATGAGGCCGTGGAGGGTTCCGGACCTCTCGTACCTGTAGACGGTGCCGAGCTCCGTGTATCTTATCGGGAGATCCCGGTAGCTTCTGGTCTTGGTCTTGTATATGAGTATGTGGAAGGGGCAGTTCATCGGCTTCACAACGTAGGTTTCACCCTCCTTCTCGAAGACGTACATGTTCTCTAGGTAGTATCCCATGTGACCGGAAATCTCCCATAGGGTGCCCTTAGCTATGTGCGGGGTTGCCACGAGCTGATAGCCACGCTTCAGGTACTCCTCTAACACGAAGTCTGAGATTATCTTCCTGAGCATGGCGCCCTTCGGGTGCCAGAGTATCAACCCGGCGCCCGACTCCTCATGTATGGAGAACAGGTCCAGCTTGGCGCCTAATATCCTGTGGTCCCTGCGCTTTGCTTCTTCCAGCATTTCCAAGTGCTTCTTCAGCATCTCCTCCTCCGGGAACGAGATGCCGTAGATGCGCTGCATCGCCGGGTTGGTTTCCACGCCCCTCCAATACGCCGACGAGGCAGTTAGGAGCTTGAAGTGCTTCACGTACCCGGTGGATGGCAGGTGTGGCCCCCGGCATAGGTCCACGAAGTCCCCCTGCCAGTAGACGGTGACGCGGTCATCCTCCATCTCTTCGAGCAGCTCCACCTTGTAGGGTTCACCCCTACTCCGAAAGAGGTCTATGGCTTCCTCGCGGCTCATCTCCACGCGTTTAATCGGTATGTCCTTCTCCACTATCTCCCTCATCTTCTCCTCTATCCTCTCCAGCTCTTCCGGGGTGAACGACCTCCCACCCACGTCAAAGTCGTAGTAGAAGCCGTTTTCTATTGGGGGTCCGATGCCCAACTTCGCGTCCGGGTATAGTGCCTTCACCGCCTGCGCCATCACGTGGGAGGTGGTGTGCCAGTAGACCCGCCTCCCCTCCTCGGAGTTGAAGTCGAGAACCTCAACCTCACCCTCCGGGGGCGGGGTCTCCGTTAGGTCCACGAGCTTCCCGTCTACGCGGGCGACCAAGCCGACTCCGGCTGGTATGCAGTCGATTATGCGTTTGCCCTCCCCACACTCTACATACTCCCCACTAGGCAACTTAATCCTCGCCATAAACACCACCTAAGAAGCCGAAATGCGGAGGGTTGGGCCGGAGCCTAAACTGAATTACCGTGATGCAGTGGTTGTTTGGCGGGTGGAAGCCGCCACCCAAGCGGGCTCTACGTATGTCGAATTTCTTCCCCCCTTAACCCTTCAGCCTCCACAGTTCAAGCTTCCGGTCCTTCCGGGTCCTCCGCTTGTATTCCTTATAGTGCAACTTGCATAAATAAGCTCTTCTCACATCCCCGACGTTTAGACCCGCCCTCGTCACCTTATCAGCCGGGAGGGAGCGGACTGCGGGTTCATCGCATCCCTTCACGCTACACCTTTCACCCTTCGAGACCCGGCCCATTCCCACCCACGACCGAGGCGGCTGGATAGTAAAGGGAGAACGCCGCATTAAAAAATTAACGCGTCTCCAATGTCTAGCTTTCTGGTGGCATCCCAAGCTTCACTCGCCCTTTTCACGATTTCATCCGTATCCCTGATGGGTGTGGGTCCAACTGCCTCGACCATGAGGGAGGCTGCCGCCGAGCCGACGCACCCGCACCAAACTGCCTCCCTACCCCTCACGTATTCGGCTAGGAAGGCTCCTATGTAGGCGTCCCCAGCTCCGGTGGGGTCTACTACAACCCGGGGTTTGCAGGTTGGAATATGGTAGACGACGCCTTCGGATGAGACGATGGAGCCCCTCTCCCCGAGGGTCACCACCACTACGTCCACGCCCGCCCCATGCAGTGCGTCCACTCCACGCCTCAGGTTGGAGAAGCCCGACACAAGCCTCAGCTCATCCGAGGAAGCCTTAACCACGTCTACCAAACTAAGGGCGTGGCGGTCCATCCACTCCACCCCGTGAACGTAGCCATCCTCGTCAAACCCCCTCACAAACCCCTGCGGGTCTAGGGACAAAACGTCGGCTCTCGAGCGGAGTTCATCCAGCACCTCCACGGACAATTCACCCGCGATTGGAGATGCGTGCGCCGCCCTAAACCTCCCCCTCGGGATGTCGCCCGGGGTTATCGGTGGAGCCAAGCTCCTCAACTTAAGCCTACGCCCCCCGCGTTCGTAGACCAGCTCGTAGCTCGTGCTCGCGGCGTCCACGAACTTCAGCCCGGAGGTGTCTACGCCAGCTGATGAGAGGAGCCCGACGTACTCCCCGGGGAAGTCAGCCCCAACCGTGGAGACTATGGAGACGGTTGCCCCAACCGCCAGGGCTGCAAGGGACGTGTAGGCGGGTGGACCCCCGAGCGCCCTCCGCGGCGAAAACCCGCGAAACGAGACGTAGTCTATGCAGAGGTGACCCACGACAAGTAAATCCCGCAACTCCGCCTCCACAAATATATATGAGGGAGCGAAAACTAATTATTTGAACGCACCTTATGAGCCGGTGGAGAGAGTGCCTGTAAAACGTAAGTCCCGGGGCAGATCTAAGGGTAGGAAGGGGAGAAGCGACTACGTCCAGTGCTCTAAGTGTGGGCAGTTGGTTCCGAGGGATAAGGCCAAGAAGGTGACCCGCCGCACCTTCGTGGTGGACCCCGTTTTAGCGAAGGAGCTCCGGCAGAAGGGTGCATGGATATCCACCGGCGTGGAAACTAGGTATTATTGCATATCATGCGCCGTCCACCACGGCCTAGTTAAAGTTAGGGCTGAGGAGGAGAGGAAGGTCGTTCCGAGGCCTAGGAGGTCCCGGGCAGCCTCCTTAAGGCGTAGAAGAACCTCTGCATCGCTGTTAGGTGTGTGAGGAACGCGAGTAAAAGGACTCCGTAGTGGAGCGCTTCACTCCACGCCAAGTTTAGAATGGATGCCGCCGCCAAGATGAGTATACGCTCAGCCCTCTCGGCTACCCCCACGGACTCCATCTTTAGCCCTTCCATCTCAGCCCTAGCCCTAGAGTAGCTCACTAGGAGGGAGCCCGAGGTCGCGAGCAGGGCTGGGAGTGCGCCGCACAGCCCTCCCATCGCGACCCCCAAGAGGAGGAGGGCATCCGCATACCTATCTAACACCGAGTCAAAGAAGCCGCCGAGGGGTGTAGCCCCACCACGCGCTCTAGCGATGGCGCCATCCACCGCGTCGCAGAAGCCGGACAGCAGGAGGAATATTACGGCGGCGTATGGTAGGGCTGGGTTTAACCGCCAACCCCAATAGGAAGCCGCGGATGCCGACGCGAACGCGAGGCCCAATAAACTAACTGCATTTGCGGATAAGCCGGCCCTACACGCCAGCTCCGCTATGGACGAGAATGCGGGTTGAAGTCGCCTCCTCAACCGGGTGAGCACCATACACGAAACCCAAAGAACCAACGCCACCAAAAATATTAAAGTTCAGCCTAGAGTAGGGTGGTGAACGCCGTGATACGCATCTCCAAGTTTGAGGTAGACGGGAAAGCGGGTCTAGGCCTGCAGGTTGGCCTCCCGGACTCCCCACCGTTGGTCCTACTGATTGGCAATAAGGGGTTCGTCATGTGCGGATACCTAAACGTCGACACCGCTGAGAAGCTGGGGGTTGCAGCCGCCGTTGTAACCGGGGTTAGCACGGTGGAGGATGCATTAAACGCGGAGGTGAAGGCTGCCACTGAAGAGGCTAAGAAAAATGGGGTGGAAGTTGGGATGTCCGGGAGAGAGGCGATAAGGCGGCTGCTTTAGTAGGTTATGGCAACCCGAACTACCTGATTTGCTGCTTTACCGCAGACGATGCACCTGCCCTGAAACTCCTCCTCCATGTCGATGGGAGTCCCGAGTATCCTAGCGTCCAGCAGCTCCTCCATCCTGTGCCCGCACTCCTCCTCCCCACACCACGGAGCCTCCACAACCCCAAACCTCTGCTCCAACAGCCTCTTAGCCTCCTCTAAGCTCTCCACTCTCCTGATGTGCTCCCTCATCCACCTCCACGCCCTCTCCCGCATCTCCTCCGTCAACTTCTCGATAAGCCCCTTAACGGAGTCTACGACGCTTTCTACGGGGCATGCCTGCCGCTCTAAGGTGTCCCTACGCACGAGGGTAACCTCGCCCCGCTCAACGTCCCTTGGGCCCACCTCCACCCGCAGTGGAACGCCTCGGAGTTCCCAGTAGTAGAACTTGGAGCCGGGGGTTAGGTCCTCCCTTAAGTCGAGTTCGGTGCGTATTCCCGCCTCCCTCAGCTTGGACGCCACGCTCTTCGCCGCCTCCTCAACCCTTTCTTCAAACCCCTTGTATGGTATTGGGATGACCACCACCTGTATTGGAGCCAGCTTCGGTGGGAGGACTAGACCGTGGTCGTCCCCGTGGACGATTAGGGGCGCCGCCACAGCCCTGCCGGAAATCCCGTAGCTCGTGGTCCACGCGTATTCCCGTCTACCATCCTCAGTCTCGTAGAGTACGCCAAACGCCTTAGAGAAGTTCTGCCCCAAGTTATGTGCGGTTCCAATCTGGAGGGCCCGCCCATCAGGGCATATCATATCAAAGGCTATGGTGTACTCCGCGCCAGCGAACTTATCCCAGTCGGGTCTCTTGGAGATGAGGTAGGGGACGCAGAGCTCGTCGAAGAACCTGCGGTATATCTTCACCGCCTCCCTAACCTGCGCATCCGCCTCCTCAAAGGTTGCGTGAATTGTGTGCGCCTCCTTGAAGCTGGCAACCTCCCTCATCCGCAGGATGGGCCTAGTTGCCTTCGTCTCGTAGCGGAATACGCTGACTATCTGGTAGAGCTTTATGGGGAGGTCCGCGTGCGAGCGAACCCAAAGCTTCACCATGGGCATTATCGCGGTCTCGCTGGTCGGCCTCAACGCGTACCTAACCCTAAGCCTCTTCGAGCCTCCATGCGTAACCCAGTAGCACTCCTCCTCAAAGCTCTTAACGTGTTCCGCCTCCTTGGCCAAGAGGTCCTCCGGAATTAACGTCGGGAAAAGAACCTCTTTGTGCCCGGTTGCGTCGAGGAGATTCCGCATCACCTGCAGGATATTCCGGCGGATCTCGAAGCCGTAGGGCATCCAAACCCCAAAGCCCTTAATTGGGTAGCGGTAATCAAGAATCCCCGCGTTTAGCAGCACATCCCTGAACCACTCCCCAAATCTGCTGCTCCAGACTTCACGTTTCACCGTCGTGGCAATATTCCTACACCAGATATGGTTTACACACCCTAACCTTAAATATGTTTACACCCCCTCCTATTGGTGGCCCTATGAAGGCGATTATGGTCGTAGCGGATGGAATGGCGGATAGACCCCTACCAGACCTCCACTGGAAGACGCCGCTGGAGGCCGCCAACACAGAGAATATGGACTGGCTGGCGGCACATGGGGTCTGCGGCATCATAGACCCCGTCTCCCCCGGATTCCCCCCGGGGAGCGACACAGCCAACCTCGCCCTCCTCGGGTATGACCCGATGGAGGTCTACAGGGGTAGGGGTGCCCTAGAGGCTCTTGGGGCAGGTTTAGAGCTTAAACGCTGGGACGTCGCCTTCAGATGCAACTTCGCCACGGTAGACGAGAACATGGTGGTAGTAGACAGGAGGGCCGGGCGGATATGCACGGAGCACGCATCCAAGCTGGCTGAATCACTGCAGGGAATTAGGTCGCAACGCTACCCAGACGTCCAAGTCATCTTCAAAAACACGAGGGAACACCGAGCCGTTCTAGTTTTGAGGGGGCCGGGCCTATCCACAGCCGTGACCGACGTAGACCCCGGAGCCACCGGACTTCCCGTTCGGAGGGCTAAGCCCGTAAAGCCCACGCTGGGGGCTAAGACCGCCGCCGTCGTAAATGAACTGGTGGAAAAATTCCACGAGGTTCTCTCACACCACCCGATAAACGAGGAGAGGGCGAAGACGGGGCTCCTCCCAGCCAACGTAGTAATCCTCCGGGGCGCTGGAGCCCCCCCAGAGCTGACGCCGATAACCTCGAAATACGGGATTAAGGCGGCAGCCATCAGCGCCATACCACTAGTTCGGGGAGTCGCTAGAGCGGCTGGGATGCAACTCATAGACGTCCCAGGCGCCACCGGTAGCTACGACACAGACCTCGAAGCCAAGGCTGAGGCAGCGTTGAACGCCCTAAAGGAGAACGACCTAGTTCTTCTGCACGTTAAGGCAACCGACGTCGCCAGCCATGATAAGAAGTTGGATAAGAAGATGGAGATGATAGAAAGGATAGACGCGATGCTAAAACGCATCATAGAAGGAGCGAACACCGAGGAAACCTACATAATAGTCACCTGCGACCACACCACGTCCATCCTCACCGGAAAACACGAAGGGGACCCCGTCCCCGTAGTTATATATGGACCGATGGTCCGCACCGACGACGTAAAGGAATTCGGGGAGAGAACCTGCGCTAAAGGCGGTCTATGCAGAATACGAGGCGTAGAACTCATGCCCATCGTCATGAACCTGATGGGGAAAGTAAAGAAGTT
>CAZKUI010000043.1:0-9504 GCA_964555905.1 uncultured Candidatus Bathyarchaeia archaeon
TTATAACTCTCGCGAACTTCTCCCCCTCGGTTGCGCTTATCCACTCGTGCCGTAGCCTGCTTGGGTCGATTCCCATCTTCTCCAGCTTCCTCCTCACCCTTTTAATTCTCTTCCCGCACCACTCGCTCCCGGTGATGTAGTGGCAGTCTTGGGGGTAGCACCCGGAGACTAGAACCATCCCAGCCCCGAGTTCAAACGCCCTGAGTATGAACTTCTCGCTCACCCTACCCGAGCACATCACCCTTATTATCCTCACGTTCGGGGGGTACTGTATCCTGCTCAGTCCGGCGAAGTCGGCTCCCGCGTAGCTGCACCAGTTGCAGCAGAACGCGATGATCTTTTCCTCCGGTTTTTCTTCTAGGGCTGCCTCTATCTGGGCGAGGATTTGTTCATCCGTGAAGTGCCTCTGGTCTAGCGCGTTGGATGGGCACTCGGCGACGCACGTCCCGCATCCCTTGCACGCCGCCTCTATCACGGCGGCCGGTGTTTTCCCCACCTCCTCCACCCTAATGGCGTTGTATGGGCATACCTTGGCGCATAATCCGCATTTCTTGCATTTTTCCGTGTCTACGAACACCGTGATTGCCTCAACCTCCACCGCCCCCCGGTTCAGCAGTATGCCGGCCCTAGACGCGGCGGCGCTAGCTTGGGTGACGCTCTCCTTGATGTCCTTTGGGCTTTCGGCGCACCCGCAGATGAATATCCCGTCTATTGGGGTGTCTACGGGCTTAAGCTTAGGGTGCGCCTCTAGGAAGAACCCCTCCGAAGTCAGGGGGGTTGTGAGCATGCGCTGGAGTTCCGCGACGTCCCCCCTAGGTTCTAACCCAACGGAGAGGACTACCAAATCAGCCGTATACCTAAAAGGCATCCCAAGCAGCGTGTTCTCCCCCTCCACGATGATCTGCTTCGTTTCCGGGTCCTCGTACAGGTTTGAGGTTCTCCCCCTCACGAACAGAACGCCCTCCTCCCTCGCCCTCCTAAACAGCTCCTCAAACCCCTTCCCGAACGCCCTAATATCGGTGTAAAGCACTATGACCTCCACGTCGGGCCAGCGCTCCTTTATGAGCAGCGTGTCCTTTATCGTCTCCATGCAGCAGATGTTTGAGCAGTACAAGTGCCCGGACTTTTCATCCCTCGACCCCGCACACTGAATGAAGACGACCCTCTTCGGCTTCTTGAGGTCCGATAGGCGCACCAGCTCCCCTCCAGTTGGACCTCCAGCGTTTATTAACCTCTCGAACTCCAGGGTTGTTATCACGTTGTCGTAGATGCCGTACCCGTACTTCCTCAGCTTCTCCGGGTTCACGGTTTCGCATCCGGTTGCAACTATGATCGCCCCGACCTCAAGTTCCACCGTTTCTGGTTGCATGTCGTAGTTTATTGCATCCTTCTCGCATGCCTCCATGCACTTTGCGCACGCCAGCGGAACCATCCCGAGGCAGTGCTCGTAGTCAATGACGTATGCTGGTGGAACCGCCTGTGGGAAGGGGATGTATATCGCCTTCCTCCAGCTGAGGCCCTGGTTGAACTCGTCTGGGACCTCGACGGGGCAGACCTTCGCGCACTCGCCGCATCCATCGCAGGCCGACTCGTCCACGTACCTCGGCTTCTTGAGAACCTTCACCAAGAAGTTCCCAACGTAGCCGCTTACCTCAACCACCTCGGAGTAGGTGAGCAGCTCTATGTTCGGGTGTCTCGCAACATCCACCATCTTCGGCGCGAGTATGCAGATTGAACAGTCCATGGTCGGGAAGGTCTTGTCGAGCATGGCCATGTGGCCGCCGATGCTCGGCTCCCTCTCCACGAGGTAGACCTTGTGGCCGGCGTCGGCGAGGTCCAGCGCCGCCTGTATTCCGGCAACTCCTCCACCGATTACGAGCGCGGCCTTCTTCACGGGCACGACGATCTTCTCTTGGGGTTGCAGGAGCCTCGCCTTCGCCACCGCCATCTTAACGAGGTCCTTCGCCTTCTCCGTCGCGGCTTCCGGCTCCCTTATGTGAACCCAGCTGCACTGCTCCCTTATGTTCGCCATCTCTAGTAGGTAGGGGTTTAGTCCAGCTTCCTCCAGAACCGTTCTGAAGGTTGGCTCGTGGAGCTTCGGGGTGCAGGATGCAACGACTATCCTATTCAGCCTATACTCCCTTATGTCGTCCTTGATTAGTTGCTGACCCGGCTCCGAGCACATATACCTATAATCCCTGGCAACCACGACATCCGGGAGTGTGGATGCGAACTTCGCCACTTCCTCGCAGTCCACGGTTGCGGCTATATTCAGCCCGCAGTGGCAGACGTAGACGCCTATTCTTGGTGGGTCTACACTCCCCATATTCACGCCACACCACCTATCTTTTCTAATAGGGGCGCAACGCTGACCTTATGCAGGTCAAACGCCAACTGCTTAGGCTCTAAGTTCATCGCCAACCCTACGAGCTGGGGTAGGCTGAGAACTGGTATGCGGTAATCCTCTTTAAACTCCCTCCTAATGAGAATCTGACCGGTGTCAAACTGAACGTGGCAGAATGGGCATACGAGGGCTATGCAGTCCGCCCCGCTCTTGGATATGCCTACCAGCTTCTCCCTCAACACCCTCAGCGACAGCTCTGGGTCGCCCATTCTCGCGCCCGCCCCGCAGCACCACATCTTCCTCCTATAATTCACGCTCTTAGCCCCGACAACCTCCTCAACGATCCTATCAAGTATGGTGGGGTTGAGGGGGTTGTCTACGTTAAGGATGGTGCTTGGCCTCAGGAGGTGGCACCCGTAGTGGACTGCAACCGCTATATCGGTTAGGGGTTTCTCCACCAACCCCTTAAGTTCCTCCTTCCTCTCGTTTAAAACCTCAACCGCGTGCCTAACCTCAATCTTACCCTTAAACTCCCTCCCAACCTTCCCTAAAACCCCATTTACATCCTCCCTTAACTCCCTATTCTCCTTCAGCATCGTATTCGCGGACTTAAGCGTCTCAAAGCACCCATTACAGAAGGTTAGGATGTCCAAGCCCATCTCCTCCGCTAGGCACAGATTCCTCGCGGCGAGCACCAACCAACTCTTATAATCTATACCCTTCACGACCATCGGGTCCGGGCAGCACGATGCGCCATTCATGTCGACGAGGCGTATCCCAAGTGCATCTAATACCATTCTATATGACTTCTCCATGCTCGGCACCCTCGTCGGGATGTAGCAGCCGAGGAAGAGGGCGTATTCGCTCTTTTCCTCCGACTTACCGTGCTTCACTTCTTCCTCGCCCCCTCCAAAATATCCTTAAAGCCCGTGATTTCAAGCAGTTTCGCTACCTCTTCGTTAATGCCTGCCGGAATTGGATTCAACCCTAGAGCCAGCCTCTTCCTCAACATCATTTTCGTAACTTCCACCTCCATCCCCGTGCGAAGTAGATTGGCCGCCAGCTCCCTTGCACCACTCGGGATGTAGCCGCTCCTCGAGGATTCATTCCTCATCTCCTCCATGAAGTGGGTTATGCTCACCCCCATTGGGCACCTCTCGTGGCACTCGTAGCAAGTTAAGCACAACCAAGAGACATCGTACGGTTTGACGCCTAGGAGTAGGTACCGCTCAACTATCATGCGGGGGTTGTACTTCTCGGGGGCTGTGATGAATAATGGGCAGCTCCCGGAGCATTCGCCGCACTGGAGGCACACGAGGAGTTCCTTATTTAAATCTAGTTTTGCCTCACCCATTAACCCTCCCCCTTAATGAGGCTTAGCCCATATTCATATCCCATCTTAAACGCCTTGAGGTTCAGCTCCTCCGTCCCCTTTGGAACTCTCTCCAGAATCGCCTTCTTGACGGCGTCTACGTCTAGTACCCCGGAGATGGCTGTTAACGCCCCAATCATCACTATGTTAGCAACTATTCTCCTCCCAAGCTTCTCCGCCATTCTAGTCGCTGGTACAGCGTAGACCTTAACATCCTTAAACTCCCTCGTTTCGCGGATTAAATCCGGGTCGTAAATGAGCGCCCCGCCGCGTTTCACCCTATCGGCATACGCGTTGTACGCCGCCTGAGACATCAGCACCACTAGGTCGGGCCTCCTCACCCTCGGGTAGTCTATCTCCTCGTCGGATATGACGAGCTCCGACCTAACCCTCCCACCTCTGGCCTCGGGCCCATAGGATTGGATGTGGGTTGCGTTCTTCCCAGCGTGAACTGACGCGGCCGCCCCGATGATGATTCCTGAGAGTACTATGCCTTGGCCGCCCATGCCAGCTATTAGGAGTTCATATCGCAAATCCTATCTCACCCCTCTCAGCCATTTCCCTAATCTTGCGAATTTGGTCCCACATGAGTTCCGTGTACTCCGGCTTTTCTATGTCCACGAATTCTCCGACGATTATCCTTTCGGGGCTTATTTCCGCATCCGCCGGGTCTATGTGGTGCCTTATGACGCATATCTCCTTAAGCCTCCTCATGTACTCTAGGGGGTCCCTCAGCTTGTTCCTCCTCCCGTACTCGGACGGGCACGGGGAAATCACCTCGATGAACGTGAACCCCCTCTTCGTTAAGGCCTTCTTTATGGACTCCTTAAGCCTCCTTGGGTGAATAACAGCCCACCTAGCCACGTACACAGCCCCGGAGGCCGCCGCGAGGTAGACGAGGTTGAATGGATGCTCGATATTCCTGTATGGGGTGGTCGTGGTGTACGTGTGTAACGGCGTGGTTGGGGCGAACTGGCCCCCAGTCATCCCGTAGTTGAAGTTGTTTGCGCATATCACCTTAATGTCTATGTTCCTCCTAGCCGCGTGTATGAAGTGGTTCCCGCCTATGGCGAAGAGGTCGCCATCCCCACCAAACACCACAACGTGTAGGTCGGGCCTAACGACCTTCACGCCCAGCGCAAAGGCTATGGCGCGACCGTGCGTTGTGTGGAATGCATCGGTGTAGATGTACCCTGATATCCTCCCTATGCAGCCTATGCCGGACACCACGACGAGCTTGTCTAGGTCTATCTGGAGTTCCTCTATCGCCCTTAGGAATGTGGTTAGTATGATGCCGTCCCCGCACCCAGCGCACCATATGTGCGGTATCATCCCCTTCCTCGTGTACTTCTCTAGTGGGTGGACGAGCTTCGCCTCGGTCAACCCGCAACCCTCCTTATATGCGCAAGGAGCTCCTCAGGCGTGTGGAACTCCTCGCCCAACTTCGGGAGCGACGTCACCTTCCTGTAGTCTACCCTCCTCTCCACCTCCCTGACGATCTGCCCGTAGTTCACCTCCGGGACGAGCACGTGCTTAACGGACTCACCCACCTCCGCCACCTCGTCCTCGGGGAACGGCCAAACCGTGATGAGCCTGAGCATACCCGCCTTGATGCCCATCTCCCTAGCCTTCTTCACAGCCGCCCTAGCGGACCTAGAGACAATCCCATACGCTATAATGCAGACGTCGGCATCATCCACGTATAGGCGCTCAACCCTAACGATTTTATCCCTATTTCTCCTAATCTTGTCGCATAACCGCATAACGAGCTTCGTCTGGGCCTCGGCGCTGTCCGTCCTCACGAGGCCGGCTTCGTCGTGCGTTAGGCCGGTCGCGTAAATTCTGTATCCATCCCCGATGTGCGCCATAGGTGGAACCAAGTCCTCATCCGGCTCGTAGGGCTTGTAGAGCTCCGGCGGAACCCTAGGCTTCTTACGCCCAACACGCCTAATCTTCTCCGGTTCCGGTATGACCAGCCTCTCTCTCATGTGCCCGACGGCCTCGTCCGTTAGGACTATCACCGGGCACCTAAACTGGTCCGCGAGGTTGAACGCCTCAATTGTTAGATCGAAGTTTTCTTGGACCGAGGCTGGGGCTAGGGCTATTATCTCATAATCTCCGTGCGAACCCCACTTCGCCTGCATGATGTCCTGCTGCCCCATCTTCGTCGGTTGGCCCGTGCTTGGGCCTCCCCTCATCACGTCCACTATTACGCAGGGGGCTTCATACATCACCGCCAGCCCTATGTTCTCCTGCATTAGGCTGAACCCAGGGCCTGAAGTCGCGGTCATAGCCCTAACCCCAGCGAACGACGCCCCGATAACGGCGGCTATGGAGCCGAGTTCATCCTCCATCTGAACGTAGACGCCCCCAACTTGGGGGAGCCTCCAGGCCATGTGTTCAACGATCTCAGATGCCGGGGTGATCGGGTACCCAGCGAAGAACTTGCATCCGGCGGCGATGGCGCCCTCAGCGCACGCTATGTCTCCCTGCGTGAAGTACACCCCGGTTGCAACCTCAAGGTTCATTCTTCACCCTCCACGGGCTTGACGAAGATGGCGAAGTCTGGGCATATCGCCTCGCACAGCCCGCATCCAACGCAGTCCTCTTCATTCTTAACGTATGGTGGGTGAACCCCCCGGATGTTCAGCTCATCCCTGTAATCCAGAACTTTCCTCGGGCAGAACTCTATGCAGAAACCGCACCCCTTACACCTATCCTCAATCACAAAAATTTTGACCTTAGCTATCTTAAGCCTCTCCGGGGGGGTTATAGGTCTCCTAACGAGCTGAACCATCAAGCCAAACCCTCCGTAATCGCGGGTACACCACCATTATACATCCACCACGGCGGCCATCACATCTTTACATACGTAAACCACCAAATAAAAGGGTAACGCCTAAAACAGGGATTAAGCAGAATAGGTCCGATATGGCGCCTAAAATTCTGAAGCTGATTAAAAACATTAGGGCGAGCCGTTAGAACTAAAAAGTATAGGTGGTTTGGTTTAATGCTTCATCTCCATTATCCCCTTCTCCGTGATGATGGCCGTCACGTATTTCATCGGTGTGATGTCGAAGGCTGGATTTAGAACCCTTACGCCCTCCGGCGCTATTCTCACCCCGGCTATTGTTGTCACTTCTTCCGGGCTCCTCTCCTCTATTATCACGTCCTTCGCTAGTCTTTCCTCGTCTATGGTGGAGGTTGGGGCGGCTACGTAGAAGGGTATGTTATGTTCCTTGGCGAGGACGGCGATTGTGTAGGTTCCGATTTTGTTTATGACGGCGTCCCGGACGATTCGGTCCGCGCCTACAACGACTATGTCTACCAGACCGCGGGACATGACGTAGCCGACCATGTTGTCGGTGATGAGCGTCACCGGTATCCCGTCGCGCATTAGCTCGTAGACGGTGAGTCTTGCCCCTTGGAGCTTCGGCCTGGTCTCGGTGGCGATTACCTTTACGCGCTTTCCAGCCTCCCAAGAAGCCCTAACCACGGCTAGGGCCGTCCCATAGTCTACGGTGGCCAGCGCCCCAGCGTTGCAGTGGGTGAGTATGGTGTCTCCATCCTTGATGAGGAGCGCCCCATGCCTCCCGATAGCCCTGTTCGCCTCCACATCCTCCTCGGCCATGCGGTTCGCCTCCTCCACCACAGCCCTCGCCACATCCTCCACGCCTCCGGGCGTAGACCTAGCCCTGGCCAGAACCCTATCTATCGCCCAGAACAGGTTGACCGCCGTCGGCCTGGTCTTACGGAGCAGCCCAGCGGATTCCTCCAGCTCCCTCAGCAGCTCCTCCCGGCTGGTGGCCCTACTATGGTAGGCGGTGAGGGCTAGACCGTAGGCCGCGGCCACCCCGATGAGGGGTGCACCCCGGAGCTTCATCTCCCTTATGGCTTGCGCCATCTCCGGGCAGCTTTCTATCTTCAGGATTACCGTTTCGTGGGGCAGGCGGCTCTGGTCTATCGTTTTAACTACCCCGCCCTCCCACTCTATGGTACGCATGTCACCCCGCCCTTCTAACTCCTCAGCGTAGATAAGCTATGCCCCGTCGCTTGGCGCACCAAGCCCCAGCCAGATGCGCCTCTCAGTCCTGTCTATTCTTATCCAGCCTAATCTTCATGACAACCTCTACGGGGCATCCATCCGGGAGGTCTATCTTCTTCTTCCACTCATCCCCAACCGCCACTAGGAAGAAGGCCCCCGTTATCTCGGCCTTCGCCTTCTTCACCAGATTCACGAGGGCCCGCTGCGTCTCGCCGCTCCTGATCATGTCGTCTACTATGAGGACGCAGTCCTTCTTCTTTATGGCGTTTCTTGGTAGGTAGAGGGTTACGGACATTCCGGAGTTTGCGGGGCTGAAGGTTTCATCTAGGAACTTGTCAACCCCCACCTCCTTATACCTCTTGGCGATGGCTAAGCCAACCCCCAGCTTCTGCGCGATTGCGGTGGCTAGGGGTACGCCATCCGCGGCCGCCGTCAGAACCTTCGTCACCCTCTTCCCCGCGAACACGGCGAGGACGTGGTGAGCCGCCAACTCTAGGATGTGCGGGTCCCCTATGACGGATGTGTTGTCGAAGTACCCGTCGCTGTTGAGTTGTATCCTCTCGTATAGTTCTGTTTCGAGCCCCACGAGCTTCTTCAGCTTATTCCACAGCTGCCTAGCCCTCTCCTCGCTGGGTAGGACGTGGCCCTTAGCGTATCGGCTTAGGACGGTGACGGAGAGCCCCGTCTTGGAGGAGAGCTCCCGGTAGGTGTATCGGCGCTTAGCGGCTCTGAGGAATTCGATGGTCATGAGGCGGAATTTCATACGCTCAACGTGCGTACTCACTCTAACCTATACCTCCGCAGCTATAGTGATTTAATAGTAGCCAACAGTCCTTCTTAACAGGTTCGATATAAGCATACTATTGAACTTAGCCATTAACCCCGTGAGATGGGTGAAAGTAGAATGGAAATAACCCCCTTAAAAAGAAGGCGTATAAAAGTGGCTTTCTATGGAGAGACGCATCTCACGAGAGCCGCTTTTATCGAGGAATATACGCACATATTATGCATACTCCCAGCAGCCTCCAATTCCCCGGGGTAACCTTGAAAACATCCAAACACCCACCTAAGCCACCCAACTCTACAGGCGCATTCCACAGCCCCCAACCCAAGAAACGCTTAAATGACGCACCCAGCGTGGATAATTTTGGGGCCCGTGGCGCAGCCTGGACTTCTCCGTCTACGGGGACCGGTGAGCGCGTCGGCCTTCTAATGTTAGGAGGGGAGAGCCGAAGATCGCGGGTTCAAATCCCGCCGGGCCCGCCAAAGGTATTTATGTGATTATGCTTGTTACTCGGTTGGTGTTAGGTATGCCGAAGATTGCCGTTCCATCGGTCCCCCCGGGTGGCCTGGACGCTCAGGTAGACCCTAGGTTTGGCAGGTGCGCCCTCTACACGATCGTCGACGTCAGGGATGGCGTGATTTCAGGGGTGGAGGTGGTGGAGAACACCGCCGCTCAGGCGTTTAGCGGGGCGGGGATACAGGCCGCCCAGCTGGTTGCCAGCAGGGGGGTTGAGGTGGTCATCTGCGGTAGCATGGGACCAAATGCGTATGGAGCGCTGCAGCAGCTCGGCGTGAAGGTGATTCTAGGCGTTTCAACCGGAACTGTGAGGGACGCGGTTCAACGCTACATATCCGGAGAACTCAAGCCCCAGCCGGTGAGGGGAGCCGCTCCGGGCTGGGGCTTGAGTTCTCCGGATATGTAGCGTTGAACCGCGTCCCGCACAGTTCCGGTTGAAACGC
>CAZKUI010000044.1:0-8952 GCA_964555905.1 uncultured Candidatus Bathyarchaeia archaeon
GGTTAGGACGATTATACCGCGTTTAACCTTGGTGGAGTGCCGTGCATTGGAGAGGAAGATAGCCCTAACGGGATACGGCTACATCCAGGTCTACGACACCTACCAGCTTGTTAACCTCGGGCAGAATCCGCTTGAGAACTTAACGGTCATCCTGCCGCCCGACGCCCACGCAATTCACGGCAGGGGCGTTATAGGAGATTTGGAAGTCTCGGTAACTAGGGATGACGTGGTGGAGGTCCTCTTAATACCCGAAGCCAAAGCCAGCCGTGGGCAGGTAACCAAGTTCACGGTCATCTACCAGCTCCCCTTCAAGAATTACGTGGAGCGGGTGGGGGATGTCTACACGCTGAGGTTCCCTCTGAACAGCGGCGTGAGGTGGGGCGTTGAGGAACTCAGGGTTAAAGTAACCCTCCCGAATGGCGCACGCATAATCAAAGTGGAGCCTGAGGCTCACTTCGTTAGCGGCGGCGTATTCAGCGACACGGCGGGCATACGAATTCAAGACTTCACCCCAATACACGATGTCACGCTGACCCTATCCTGCCGTTACACCCCAATTTGGGCTCCACTCCACCCAACGCTCTGGGCTGCGTTACTCACAATCGTGGCGTATGGCGTAGCGTATGCAGTTCGGGTTCCCGGTCCGCCAGCTCCGATAGTGCCGGTTCCCCCGGAGACCATTAGGCGCTTCCTGAGGCTGTATGATAAGAGGGAGGCGGTGTTGAGGGAGCTCAGGGCGGTGGAGGAGGAAGCTAGGAGGGGTAGGCTCCCGAGGAGTAAGTATAGGACTCGGAGGAGGAGATTGGAGGCGGAGTTGGGCAAGCTCTCTAAGGAAATCGAGCAGTTAAAGGAGACTATCAGGGAGGGTGGAGGCCGCCTCGCCGACGCCATAAGGAGCATAGAGATGGCTGAAGCTGAATTGGAGGAGGTGGAGGCGGGCATCCGGAGGCTACGCGTTAGGTACCGCCGTAGGGAGATTTCATCCGCCACCTACCGCCGCCTCCTAGGGGACTACGAAAAGAGGGGGGAGAAAGCCCGGGTTGCGATAGACGAAGCCCTCCTACGCCTCAGAGAGGAGCTGGGTTAAGCGGCGTGGAACCGGGAAATCGAAGGGTTAGGAGTGGGGAGTAGCTTATGCACTCCGCAGAGTTGCCTAGGCAAATGCAAACGCTTTTATCTCTCCAACGTCGCACATGCCATCGGGGTTAACCATGGTTAAAATAGTCGTAGACCGCGATAAGTGCACCGGGTGCGGAACCTGCGTGGACGTATGTCCAGTTGGGGTGTTCGAGCTGGACGAGGAGAATAAGTCCAACCCAGTGAACGCGGATGAGTGCATCGAGTGTCTGGCCTGCGAAACGGAGTGCCCGTCGGAGGCGATTCAGGTAATAACGGAGGAGGAGGGCTAGAGGGCCCTGGCCTCCTGAAAGAGCCCCCTCACCACTTTTTCCCATTCCTTAAACTCCTCGGGGCTCCTTGGGTACTTGGCGTAGACGGATGAAACCTTCTTCGCCAGAACCGCCGCCCTGTACAGCCTGTAGAGGAGGCGTGGGTTTCCTACACCCTTCAGGAGTCTCCCGAGCGCCTTGGAGGGGCTTATGTAGAAATCGCGGCTTGTAGACACCTTCACCAGTTCATCCTCCGATATGAGTCTACGCTTCATCCCGTAGTTTATGTCTTGGTTGCTGAGCTTCTGGAGCATGATGCGCAGCACGTCAAGCTTCGCCTGCTTCGCCCCGTAAGCCTCTATGAACCGCACGTTGTAGCGCCACAGCCCCTCCCTGTCTACCTCCTCAGAGCTCACCGCCTCAGCGGCCGCCTCCCCGGCCAATTTACCCCCAAGCATGGAAGAGCCTATGCCACCCCCGTGGAGCGGGTTTACTTGACAAGCCGCATCCCCAACCGCCATGAACCCGTCCCCAACCATGGTGAGCAGGGGCCTCCGGGATGGGACGAACCACCCCCCACCGTGCACAACCTCGGAGCCTTCGAAGAGGGGCTTAGAGAGGACGTGTGTGTAGAGTTGCCTCTTCGGGTTCGGTATGCTGCGTGACATCTGTATTCCCAGGCCTACGTTTACTCCCTTTTCACCCTCGGGGAATATCCAGTAGTAGCCGCCGCATGCCACGTCTACATCCAAATAGATTTTGCAGATGTGGGGTTCGCCGTGCGCTTCCTTCAGCTCCCGGATCTCGCGGTAGCACACGAGGGCGTCCCTCGGGTCTATGCGGGTCTCCACGCCCATCTCCTCCGGCAGCTTCCCCCTTATGGTTGCGAGGAAGCCGCTGGCGTCTATGACTATCTTCCCCCTAATCTTCACGTCCCTCTCCCTACGCATGTCCCTCGCGACAACGCCGACGACGCGCCCATCCTCTATTATGGGCGCCGTGGCCCTCATCAAGTCCATGAAGTTCACTCCAGCGTCTAAGGCGTATTTGAGGAGCCTCTGCCCGAACAAGCGCCTGTCTATAATGAAGCCTTCCCCCGGAACGTGGAAGACGGTTTCTAGGTCCGGGGAGTAGACATCCACGGCCTCTATCTCCGTTTTAAGTTCGTCCCCCTCCGGATACTCTATGCCCAGCTGGTCGAAGTGGTGCTTCCCAACGGCGTCCCCGCAAACTTTTACGCCGACCTCCCTCCCCGGCTTGCGTTCGATGAGGCAGACCTTTAGGCCCTCCTCGGCGGCGACCCGCGCCGCGGTCGCCCCAGCCGTTCCCGCCCCAACTACGATTACGTCGAGCGCCAAGGTGAACCAACCAGTTGCACTATTACGCTGATAGCTCTTAACCTTTATGAGCGGCTGACTTCCCGTTTGGGTAAGTGCACCTGCCCAACATCCTTAAATACGAGGAATGGGGTAAAAACGTCTTCAGAGTGGTGGCGATGTCCAGCCAATACTCATCGCCGAAAGCCTGAGGAGAGACCTTAGGAGGATTTTACTTAGGGCGCTGAATAAGAACCAACTGTTGATTTTGCGGCACATGGACGGCAACCACAGCTCAATGACTTCTCTCCTGCAGTCCCTTTCTAGGAGATTCGGGGTTCCGCTCTCCACGCTGAAGTTTAACGCTAGGATACTCCGGGATTTAGGGCTGATAAGCTACGGGGATGCGCGGAGGTCCGGAGGTCCACGCCTGACCGACGTTGGCAGGCTGGTTCTTGAACTCCTAGGGGAACTGGAGGGGGTTGACGCATGGTAATGTGTGCTACATCCTTAGTGGAGGAGGCGCGCGTCAGCCGTGACGAGCTGAGGAGGGTTCAGCTGAGGAGGCTGAAGTGGAGCCTCCGGCAGGCGTGGAAGGTTCCATACATACGGAGGAAGTGGAAGGAAGCCGGGGTAAGCCCTGAAAGCCTAAGAACCCTCGAAGACCTGCGGAAATTCCCGTTCACCACCGTCCACGACATACGCAGGAACTTTCCCTTCGGCCTGCTGGCGGTTCCCCCAAGCCGAGTGACGCGCATACACATGAGTTCTGGAACAACGGGAGACCCGAAGGTCATGGCGTACACCGCTAGGGACGTGGAGGTCTGGTCTAGGCTCATGGCACGTGGCCTCGCATTAATTGGCGTAACGGAGAAGGATATACTGGTGAACACCTCAAACCACAACGTCTTCACCGGCGGGTTAGGCATACTGCAGGGCGCCGAGATGCTCGGTGCCGCCGCGATTCCGCTGGGCCCGGTCGGCTCGGAGAGGACGCTGGAGCTAATCTCTAAGTTGGGCGCCACGGCGATCCACGCCATACCATCCTTCGGCCTGAGGCTCGCTGAAACAGCCAGAAAGCTGGGCGTAGACACGGATGTAGACCTCCACCTGAGGATTGGGGTGTTCGGGGCTGAGCCTTGGTCCGAGGGGGCGAGGAGGAGGATCGAGGAGGGCTTGGGCCTCACAGCCTACGACAACTACGGCCTGACGGAGCTATGCGGCCCCGGGGTCGCCATAGAGTGCATGGAAAGGGACGGCCTCCACGTCTGGTCCGACTACTTCATCCCGGAGGTGGTAGACAGGGAGACCGGGGAGCCTCTTGGGGATGGTGAGGAGGGCGAGCTCGTCCTCACGGCGTTGTGGAGGGAGGCGATTCCCATGATAAGGTACAGAACCGGGGACCTCTGCTCCATGACGCATGAACCCTGCGGGTGCGGTCTCGCGCATCCGCGCATATCCCGCATTAAGGGGAGGGTGGATGACATGCTAATCGTGAAGGGCGTCAACGTATTCCCAAGCCAGATAGAGAGCGTCGTCATGGAGTTCGGGGAGGTCACCGACAACTTCCAGATAGAGGTTTGGAGGAGGGGGCCGTACAAGGAGCTCACGGTGAGGGTGGAGGTTAGGGACGAGTTCTGGGAGAGGAGGGGCGAGATAAAGAGGCGCATGGAGGAGAGGCTCCGGGCGGTCACGTTCCTCGGCATGGAGGTGGAGTGCGTGAGGGAGGGCATCATCCCACGCACCGCCGGGAAGGCGCGAAGGGTCGTAGACAGGGGTGAGGAGCATGCCCAGCGCCGGCGGGGTTAAGATTCTAGCTGTAATCCTCGCCGTGGTCGTTGCAGCCGCCCTCGCCTCGTCCTATCTACTGACGAAGCCGAAGCCGGAGCGGAGCATAAGAATCGGCGTGGTCGCCCCGACAACCGGGGGGATGAGCAAGACCGGGAGGGACATGTGGCAGGCCGCCCAGCTCGCCGCCAGCGAAATCAACGAGGCTGGGGGCGTCTACGTTGAGGAGTTAGGCCGGAACCTAAGCATCACGCTATACCTCGGCGACACGGAGAGCACCAAGGAGGGCGGGATAGCGGCGGTGACGAAGCTCGTCGTGGAGGACCGGGTGGACATACTAGTCGGGGGGTTCTCCAGCGCCATCACCATGGTGGACGAAGTGGTCGCCATAGAACATGGGGTCCCCTTCATCGTGACTGGTGCATCCTACCCCGGAGTCACTAGGAGAACGGACTACGACACCAGCAACGTATTCCACCACATCGCAACGGCCGACGTATTCGGCTGGAGGACTATGGTCTGGGCTGCTGAGCAGCTGAGGCCGAAGGTTATTGAGGCGTTGAATCTGACGGATGATTATCGGCTGAGGGGCGGCATATTCTACCAAGACAGCTTCTACGGCGTCGGCGCCTACGAGGGCGCCATGGCAGCCATCAGCGAGCTCGGCCTCCCCATAGACATCGTCTACGAGGAGAAGTACCCCATGCTCACAACGGACTTCTCCGGGTTCATACCGGGCATGCTAGAGCAGAAGCTGGACTTCCTCTACTGGGTAGGCTTCCTCGGCGAGACCGCCGCGGGGATCGCGCAGGCTAGGTCAGCTGGCGTAGACACGCTGTTCATCGCCGTGGAGTGCTGCGACGACCCAGACTACTACGAGCTTCTGGGCAGGTGGGGCGAATACTCCATACTGCAGTCCAGATGGAGCACCTACAACGAACCCAGGGGCCCAACCCACGACCAGATAGTCCGGTTTAAGGAGGCCTATCAGGAGATGTGGGGGGAACTCCCGAGCATGATGGCTGTGGCAACCTACGAGGCTGTCTACGTGGCGGCTGAAGCCATAAGGGTGGCTGGAACCCTAGAGAAGGGCGCCGTCATAGACGCCCTGAACGAGCTGCGCATCCCGCAGATATGCGAGCTAATTGAGGGAGGCTACATAGACTACACGGAAGACTACAGGGAGCTACCCATCATGCACTTCATGCAACAGCTATACTTCGACGAGGAGGTGGGGGAGTGCAGGCCCCGCATCATATACCCGAGGGGGTGGAGTAATCCACCCGGGGCTGAGCTGGAGCTACCTGAATGGTACATCAACTACTTGAAGGGCTAATCTGGGAGTCACCCCACTCCTTTTTCTTGCGTGGGGGTCTAAGTTGAACCCGTCGGCGCTCGCCTCCGTGCTCTTCTGGGGTCTCTACGTTGGGTGTGTCTACGTCTCCTTGGCGGTCGGCTTAAACGTGATATTCGGCGTCA
Organism: uncultured Candidatus Bathyarchaeia archaeon; assembly: GCA_964555905.1. GTDB lineage: Archaea > Thermoproteota > Bathyarchaeia > EX4484-135 > B24-G1 > CAZKUI01. The sequence continues at coordinate 5,972 of CAZKUI010000044.1, forward strand.
TGAGGGTGGTGAACTTCGCCCACGGGGAGGTCATGGTCCTCGGGGCTTACGTGACGTTCTGGGCTTGGAGGCTCCTCGGATTAAACCCCTACGTGGCCATTCCACTCTCCATGTTGGTGGTCGCCGCCCTAGGCGTCGCCATCCAGAGGCTCTGCTTCCGCCCGATATCGGGGTCTGGGAAGCTCAACGAGATATTCATCAGCTTAGGTCTCGCCACTCTACTCCAAAATGCCATGTGTAGGCTGTGGACGGACAGCCCGAGGAGGGTTGTAAGCCCCTACGAGGCTCAGGCGGTTCCGCTCGGGGCGTTCAACCTCAGGCTGGACTACATCATCGGCATAGGACTCACAGCCCTGACGCTCTCCGCCCTCCACATCTTCCTGAAGAAGACGTACGTCGGGTTGGGTTTGAGGGCGACCAGCCAGAACCGCGAGGCGGCCGTGCTCGTTGGCATAGACGTGGAGAGGATGGAGGCGCTGAGCTTCGGGCTGGGCTGCAGCCTCGCCGCCCTATCCGGCTCCCTCCTGAGCCTATCACCCTTCAGCCCATACTCGGGCTCCATCCCGGCCATAAAGGCGTTCGCCGTCGTCATCCTCGGGGGCCCGGGTAGCATATCGGGTGCCGTAATTGCTGGCTTAGCCATGGGGATGGCTGAGGCCCTGGGGACTTACGTGCTCGGCGGCTCTTGGAGGGATGCTGTGGTGTTCCTGCTCCTAACAGCCCTGTTGATGGTGAGGCCTTGGGGCTTGCGGGGTGAGGTGGAGGGATGAGCGACACGTCACCCCATCTACGGCTCATCATACCCCTGCTCCTCGCCGTTCCAATCCTCGTGGTGCCGCTCCTAGGCGATAGGTACCTAATCAACGTGCTCGAGATAACGCTGGTATTCGCCATTTACGCGTCCGCTTGGAACCTATTCGCGTACGCTGGGCAGGCGTCCCTCGGCCACGCAACCTTCCTCGGGGTTGGGGCGTACGCCTCCGTACTATTATCAAGGAGCACGGCGCTTCCACCGCTCGTCTCCATACTGGTTGGTGGGTTCGTATCCGTCGTGGCGGGTCTCCTCGTGGGTTTGGCGTGTGTGAGGCTGAGGGGTTGGTTCCTCGGCATAGTAACCTTCGGCTTCTCAGTCCTAGCGGAGGTCATCGTCTCGGAGCCCCTGTCTTGGCTCACGCACGGAAGATACGGCGTGTGGGCTCCACGCCTAATCCCACCCGAAGTCCCGGGGTATTTCGTCTACGAGTACTACATCGTGGTGTCCACGGCAACCCTCGCAATCCTAGTTATGCATAAGATTATGAAGTCCAGCTTTGGCATAGCGCTGGCGGCGATCCGCGAGGACGAGGTAGCGGCGTCGGCAATCGGCGTCCCCACCACGAGGTACAAACTAGCGGCACTCCTCATCAGCAGCTTCTTCTCCGGCGTGGCTGGGGGCCTCCTCGCGCACGTCGTTTGGGGTGGGTATGTGAGCCCAGAGGTGTTCGGCGTACACTACTCATTTAACCCCGTAATCTACTGTGTTAGCGGAGGCCTGGGAACGGTTGAGGGGCCCGTAGTCGGGGCATTTCTCGTGACAGCCGTCTGGGAAGGCCTGAGATTCATCGGCACGTACGAACGCCTCATACTCGTCGGCGCCATCCTCATCCTCACGGTAATCTTCTTACCGGAAGGCATCTTCCCAACTCTCAGAGATCGCATATACGTCAAGATGAAATCCCCATCCTCGTAGACGGTGAACGTTCGTATGTTGGTGGTCCTCCGCCCCGATAGCCTGGAGAGGAAGGTTTATATTTTTGTGCAATATCTCATAAATCATGGTGGTGCCTATGGGTTACAGGTATAGGTGGATGTTCTACCTCACCGGCCTACCGGGCTGGCTTCGGTTCGGATTCTCACCGGGTTGGCTGGGTAGGAGCCCAACCGGCCTGCCGCCAACCGCCCAGTGGATAATCTCCAGCGGCCTCCTACCACAATACCTAGCATACCTAAGGACAGCGGCTCCAGCCGTCACCCCGCCAGCTCCAACGGCACCCGCCGCAGCGCCGGTGGTGCCGACGGCGTTCCCCGCGATGCCGAAGGAGCAGGAAAAGGCCATACTGGAGCAGCAGATGAAGGCGCTTCAGGCGCAGATAGACGCCATCAGGAAGAGGCTTGAGGAGCTGGAGAGGGAGGGTGCCTAAGGGTGCCTAGGGGTTGGGGGGGCTGGTGGCGCGGAAACCCCTTCTGGTTCTGCAGGTGGTTCCCCTGGCTCCCAAGATGGTGGTGGGCCTACCCAGCGTGGTGGACGTGGCTCTGGTACCCGCCCTACCCATGGACGCCGTGGGCCTACCCAGCCTACTGGTGAGACCGCGATGCCACCCCCACTTTTTTTGTGTGAAGGTCGTAGACGGGGTTGATGAGTGTTGAAGGTGGCAATTTCCACTAAGGGTCGCATGGGCTTGGACGACGAGGTTTCTAATGTCTTTGGTAGGGCGGAGACGTTCACCATAGTGGAGCTGGAAGGGGGGAACGTGAAGAGCGTAAATGTGTTGGAGAACCCCGCCCTTTCATACACCCATGGGGCAGGCCCCATCGCGGTGAAGACGCTCGTAGACGCTGGGGTTGATTTCGTGATAACAAGCGAGCTCGGAATCGGGGTCTCAACCCTACTCCAGCAGCACAACATAAAATGGCGCATAGTGAGGGCTGGAACCAAGGTGAGAGACGCCATAGAGGAGCTAATTAGGGAAGGTGGACGCTGAGCCACGGATCCCTCTTATTTCACCCCAACTTTTTCCACTTTTCGCGGCGTTCAGCGCTGGTTATGGAGTGCGTAGCTATCACTATTGGTCTCCCCTCCACCATGGCCTTAGCCAGCTTCAGGCGGGCGTTCCTCAGTATGCGCCAGACGGTTCCCCTAGAAACCCCCATGCGCTCCCCGGCCTCCTCTTGGTTGAGCCCCTCCATGTCCACAAGCCTAATCGCCTCTATCTCGTCCGGGG
>CAZKUI010000045.1:0-605 GCA_964555905.1 uncultured Candidatus Bathyarchaeia archaeon
TTATTGAGGAGAAGTTGGAGGATGTTTTGGAGGCTGTTGTTAGGAGGCCTGTTGGCGTTAGACTTACATATAAGGATGTGCGTGGTGATTCCAGTTCATTTGATAGAGGTGATAATGTACCAAAAGCTGATGACCTGAACATCATCATGAGAGGGAGGCTCACGGAAATGAAATACGACTTGACAAGGAAAGTACTAAACGGAGAAATCAGCCCCCAAGAAGTAGTAAGATATCAAACAAGATATATATTGGCAAGGGCTGTGCAGTTGCTCATAGAGGAAGACATAGCAAGTTTGTATAGAAATAAACGTACTCTACCAAGAGGGCATAAGGTTGGTAGGTGTAGTGAAAGAAGAACACAAAAGCACTAACAGAAGAGCTAGACAAACTCTACCAAGAGGGCGTAATAGGCCCAATAACCTACAGAAAACTCAAAAACAAATACAAAAAATAACAACCCAACAACACACTCTAAAGCCGCACTCCTTTACTACCCTCCCCTGAGTAGGTGAGGCTCAAACCATGTTAACGCCCGTTAACATTACGCCTGTTGCCGCATCCTTATAAAACTATAAATCCATACCCTTCATTGCTAGGTTTGTAGG
>CAZKUI010000045.1:615-8769 GCA_964555905.1 uncultured Candidatus Bathyarchaeia archaeon
AAGCTCCTAAAGGAAGAGGGGCACACCATAGTTAGAGCGGGCAAAAAGCCCCAAGGGTGGAGGACTTCGAGAAGTGCTTAGTAAAGCTATGAACCCACCTAGTTAACGGCTGTTAACAGTATGCCTGTTGCCGCGTCTTTATAAAACTATAAATCCACACCTTTCATTGATAGGTTTGTAGGTGTGTTGGGATGAGTAAGCCGGTGGATGTGGGCTCGCTTAAGGTGGGGCGCTACGTCATCATCGACGGCGAGCCTTGTAGAATCGTGGAGTTCTCGAAGTCTAAGCCTGGGAAGCACGGCGCCGCGAAGGCGAGGGTGGTCGCGGTCGGCGTCTTCGACGGCGTGAAGAGGAGCTTCGTGAAGCCCGTTGATGCGCAGGTTGAAGCCCCAATCATAGAGAAGAGGAGCGGGCAGGTGGTGGCTGTGCTACCCACAGGCGTCCAGCTAATGGACCTAGAAACCTACGAGGTCTTCGAGAGCCCACCCCCAGACGACGAGGAACTAAAATCGAAGTTGGCACCCGGCGTGGAGGTTGAGTACTGGCGCATCCTCGGTCGGTCGAAGATTATGAGGACGAAGGGATAGCCCCAGAAGGGGCGTGAAACCCGGGTTCTTGGGGGGATTAGCCGCGTCCTCTAAATTCGTCAGGCAGATGAGGATATGGAGCGGCATGACCGTTGGTCAGCTCGTAGACGAGATGAGGGCGTGCGGGGTTCTGGGCGCAGGGAGGCTCGGAGAAGCCGCGGATATAGTGGCTGAGATGTTCAGGGACGAGGAATGCCAAGTCATCCTCACGCTGGCTGGGGCTCTAGTCCCGGGCGGCTTGAGAGCCGTCATCAGCCACCTAGTGGATAGGGGTTTCATAAACGTCATCGTCACGACTGGCGCCAACATGGTGCATGACATGATAGAGAGTTTAGGCTTCCACCACCTGAGGGGAACCTTCAGGGCGGATGATGAGGCGTTGAGGAGGAGCGGCATAGGAAGAATCGGGGACATATACGTGGAGTTGAGGGTCTACGAGGAGCTTGAGAGGTGGCTGAAGTCCGTACTAGAGGAGATACCGCCGGAGGAACGTGGGGCGCTACCCGTCGCACGCATCATGGAGGAGGCTGGAAAACGCATAAAGGATGAAAAATCCATACTGGCAGCCGCCTCCCGGAGGGGCGCACCAATCATCTGCCCGGGATTCCTAGACTCCGTCGTCGGATTCCAATTCTGGACGTACGCGCGGGACCTAGGCATAAAGCTCGACTTCCTAAAGGACATGGACATGCTCATGGACAGGATTTTCGAGGCGAAGCGGCTTGGGTTGATAATACTCGGAGGTGGCATGCCGAAGCACTTCGCCATGTTCGCAACCACGTTCAAGGAGGGCGTAGACCTAGCCGTCCAGATAACCATGGACAGGCCGGAGCCCGGGGGCCTAAGCGGGGCACCCCTTGAGGAAGCGATCAGCTGGAGTAAGGTGAAGCCGAACGCTAGGGCAGTTACGGTGATATGCGACGCAACAATCGCCTTCCCAATAATCGCAGCCGCAGCCCTAGAGAAGCTTCCGCATTAAACTAAAAGTTGATTAGTGGATTTGGCGTACTCTTCCTTGGCCCTGTGATGTGCGGAAGAGCCGTCTGACGTGTGATGTGCCCTATGAGTGCTGAGGGCTCCTAGCTTATTCCACTGGTATCCTCACACCCGCCCTAGCCTTCCTTGGTATGTGTATCTCTAGGATTCCCCTGACGAACTTCGTGGTTAAGTTTCTCATGTCTACGGGGACTGGTATGCGGGTTTTCGACTTGAATCCGCAGAACTCCCCGCTGTGGTGGGTTACGCCGAACTCGCGGAAGTAGACGGTTCTCTTCATCTCAGCCGAAACCTCCAAGACGTTGTCGCTTAGTGCCCTCACCTTTATGGTCTCGGGCTTCACCATGGGGAGGTCGACCGTCACCACCACCTCGTCGGGTGTTATGTGCATGTTGGTGAGGGGTTCTAGGCAGCGCTCGGAGGTGTCCCAGCTCGGTCTACCGCTTAGGAGCGCGCCCATGAACTCCCTAGAAGCCCTCTCCAACTCCTCAAGGTACTCATCTATGATTTCAAAGATGCTCCTTCTACGCCTCCTCTCCCAGTACACGCGTGTCCACCTCCCCTAAACATAGAGCGGCAGGTCGTACTCTTGTGATTTGCTCATCCTCGCCAGCTCCTGCTGCGTCCTCCTCATCACATCCCTGGCCCTGAGCCTAATCTCCTCACCCTTCTTCAGCAGCTCCGTCACGTCCACCTCCAAGTTCAGCATCTCCGTGACCTTGGAGACAACGGCCGCGGCCGCCTCGGGGTCTGGGTACTCGAAGAATGATTGGGCGAGGAGGGCGATGGCGTTTATGCCCTTTTCAGCGCAGTATCTTAGTATGAGGGCGTATGGGCCGACCATGAATCCCCTCTCTAAGATCTCCACGCTTCCCTCACGGAGCGCCTTCAATGCCTCGTCGTTGGAGGCGGCTCCGAACACCTTAACCTCCTCTATGTTCTGCCTGTTCGGGGTTGGGAGGCCCCCGAGGGAAACGACCATCTTCACCTCCTTCCCCTTGCACCAGTCCACTATGGATTGTGAGATGGGTTGAACCGCTGAGGCTGGTATGGCCGTTTCGGATAGCACCGCCAGTATGCCGTCCTTGTGGAATATCCTCAGCGGCGAGTGGGGTAGGCCGCCGTGGAGGACGGCTATCGGCGGGAGCAAATTCGAGTCTATGTACGCAACCTCCTCCATCCCCAGCGATGAGATGATGTGGGTCGTGGCGATGACGCCGACCAACCCGACGTCGGGTAGGCCCGCTAGGAGGACGCCCCCCGGAGGCACGGGACCCCTCTCCACAATCCTCACAAGCTCGGGCAAGCCGATCCCTCGCTGAAGAATGGGTAGAGGAAAAAGAAAAGGATACCGCAAAAACCGAACGGGAGAGCCCATAGACTGGAGGTAGAAACCCGCATGGTCAAAATCCTTAAATACTGTTCTGACGTGCAACTAACAACCCCTGCATGGAGAGTTTCAGGATTGAAGAAGCCGTATGTAATCGCGGGGTTGTTGGCGATCGCCGTTAGCTTATGGGCGCTTCAAACAGCCATAGCGCAGTACAACCTGTGGCAGAGCCTAATAGAGGCGGGGGCCATCCCATACCCAAGTCATGAATGGTTCTGGGGGCGTGTGTTCCCCAGCATGGCGGTTGCGATGCTGGCTTGGGCCGTCGCAATCGTAATGCTGTGGCTTGGTCTGCGTAGATCCCCATCAGAAATGGCGAAAACCGCCTAAGCCAATAAAGTTGAAAATTACCAATTTTCCGAACTGTCTACCCTAGTCCTTCTCTTCTTCCTTCAATCTCTGAATAACGATTCTGAATGGGGTTGGAAGCTTCATCCCACCCCTTCTCAGGGCTTCCTTTGCGATTTCTATGCCGTTCTCGTCTACTCTGGCTATTAGGAGCCTCTGGTTGGGTCGCACCTGGGCGGCTGTTCCCACAGGTTTGCCGAAGGCGCCCCTCATCCCGTCTTGGAGCCTGTCGGCCCCAGCGCCGAATATCATCTTGTTCTCCCTGAGGACGTGGTGTGGGTATGGTAGGATCCTAAACATGTAGTTGGAGACCCCCAGCTTCCTCTGGAGGTATCGGTTGGCGGCAACTCTAGCTGCTTCTAACGCGTTGTGCCTAATCTGGCACGCCTTCAACGCGATCAACGCCACCTCATACTCAAACTCCCTGCTGGTGTTGCCCATCGTGAACTTCCTGATTCTAGGGGCTGGGACGCCCCGCATGTACTTCCTCTTCGTGTAGGGCGGGGACTCCAGCCTGCTGAAGCATCCAGGCCTCATATCGCATCAACTCTACGCAGCATATATGCTGTAGACGGGTGAAATTTAAACCTTTAGCGGAACCTGTAAAAGATGTCTACGATTTACACTTCATCTTTGCGTTGTGTGCGGTGGTCTCGTGAAGAGCCTATACCTAGTTTCGCCCGTGAGTTCGTCCATAATCCTCTTCACCAGCAGCTTCACCGGGTTCGGTATGTTCGTCCTCTTCCTCAAATCCTCAAAGCTCTCAAAACTGCGTTTCTCCCTCTCCTCTATAATCACCCACATGTACCTCTTCCCTATGCCCGGGATCAACTCAAGCGAGTGCATCCTCGGCGTAATCGGCTGGGCTGTGTTAAAGAACTCCACGAACTTCTTCTCTTTATTCCTTACGATGTTCTCCACCGCCAATGGGAGTTCAGCCCTAGCGGCGGCGGTTAGTTGCTCATAGTTTATCCTCCCCATGATGAACGCTATGTGCTCCCTACCGTCTCTACCCACGTAGATTCTGTCCTGCGGCCTAAGGGTTACGCCCTCCTTGGCTACTGCCTCTAGGAGTGTGAAGTACTCCTCGCCCACGAGCTGGACGATGGCGCCCCCTCTGTAAACCCGCCTATCTCCAATCCTCCTGAAGAAATCTAGCACGTATGCGTACTCCTCGTACTTCTTCTCCACCCTTCAACCAGCCTCCGCCTAAACTCACTCGATTCTATATTCGTCTAGAAGTGAGAGTATGCGTTTGAGCTTGGAAACCTCGACTATCCTCTTTCCCCCTCCGAGAAAAATTCTAATCTCCTCTATGCTCCTCGGCATGCAGTTCACCAATTGCACCGCCTCCGCCTCCTCCAATTCAAACTCCTCCACCAGCCTCTTCACCAACTCCTCAGCCTTCTCAGCCGACTCCAACCGGGAGAACTTCATGGCATAATCTAGGGTCCTACGTTGAAGCTGGTCCAGCCCTAACTCCTCCATGGAACTCAGTATCTCCCTCACCTGAGGTATGGTGAGAAGCCTCTCCTTCGTCACCCTCTTAGACAAAATATCACCCCATGTGAGGCATTAAGTGCTCCGGGCGCACGATAAGTGTCTTATTTGAGCGGCCAACCCTAACGCTGACGATGTAGGCCTTGCCCCTCCTGCCGACGACCTCGCCCACCCTCCCATGATATCTCCTATGGGGCATGCCGCCGTGAACGCTGGGTTCAATCTTAATCACCACCTTACTCCCGGGCTCATACTGGCGGAGGAGCCTACTCAGGCCTAGCTTACCCCTCTCCCGGGGCTTCTTCCTCAGCAACCTCCCAGTCTTGTGGAGGGGTCCGCTGGATTTGGGCATTTAAAAGCCCTCCATAAGAATATCTAGGACATCTAGCTTAATTGGTTTAGCCTCTACGCCCAATATTTCACTTACGCTCGGCGTGGTTCTCCCCCCATCCCCGGTAACCAACTCCTTTATGTAAAGACCCCCATCGCACCGAACCCTCATGGCGACCTTATTTCGGGCGAGCCTCTCCACCTGCACCTCGTAGACTTTCCTCTCCCTGAGCTTGTCAGCCCTGCGGTGGAGGACCCTCCTCGGCGTCCACTGCCTAATGACGGCGCCAGTTAATGCGTTCTTCAGCTCCTCAACCTCCTCGTCGGTGACGTTCCTATCAAATTCTATTACTACTTCATAAATCTTCTCTGCTCTCTCCCCACTTTTCAGCCTCCTCACGGCTTCCCTATCCGCAAAGTAGAGATTGTGGATGGAGACCTTCCCCCCAGCCCTACGATTCACCAGCTCCTCCAACACCCTCAGGTCTAGGGTTCTCCTCCTCGGGTTCTTTATCTCCACTATGAAGGGTCTACCTGGGCCTAGGACGAGGGCGTCTACGTCCTCCCTCCCAGCCGCGTGGAACGCCTCGCCGTCCCCCATGGCGCACTCCACCATGGGCCCCGCCACAAGCTCCTCCACGGACTCCGCGTACATCTTCCCAGTCCACCCACATCTGGGGCAACCCCTACCCCCACACCTCACGCAAATCCACCTACACTGGGGTATGCCGCGAACAAGCTTCCTATACCTACCCCCAATGAACAGGGGCTTTACATCCAGTCTGATGTCGCCTCTGAGGGGGTCTACGAGGACGGTTATGTCCGGGTTGCGGAAATCTACAGCCTTTCCAGTAGCCTCCTGAATAAGTTTTCCAACTTCGCGGCTGAGTTCATTCCTTAAGCTTTCTCCGTACTCCACCCTAAATTCCGCCCTAAACTCGTCCTCACGCTCCTCCACATCCGCTGGCAGGGAAACGCCGACGAGAAACGTGTCGTATTCATATTCGCTTAGAAGGCTGGTTGCCTTTTCAGCAAATTCCCCAAGTTTCTGGAAAATCCCCCCACAGAGGTGGCATTTCAGGTTGGGGGGCGCCTCCAAACTCACACCAATCTTCTCCAACACCCTCAGGGCCACTTTAGAGAAGCCGTTAACCGCCAAGGTCTCCAGGATGGACCTGGCCTCCACGTCTCCCCGTTGGGCGTCTGCGTGGGCTTGGAGGGCTAGCGCCGTTTTTATGGCCTTCCCCCTCTCTAGGTTGCTGACGCCGTGGCCTAGGAGGGCGAACTGCCTCCCGAGGCACCTGTCGCACAATGGGTATGCCCTCAGCATCTTCAGCGCCTCCGCTAGGATGTCCATGGCTCTTCATTCCACCTCTAGGCCACGCCAATCTTCATCCGCATTCCTTTCCTTCTGAGGGATGCTGGTAGGCGGCCCTTCTTCAGCCTCTTAAACATCTTCTTCATGGTGAAGAAGTACTTTATGAGCTCCTTCACGTCCTTCTCGGTGGTTCCTGAGCCCCTAGCGATGCGCCTAATCCTAGAGGACTTAATTATCTTCGGGTTTTCACGCTCCTCCAGCGTCATGGACTGGATTATGTAGCGCCACCGCTCCATCTTCTCCTCGGCGACCTCCACCGCCTCTTCGGGTAGCTCGTAGGAGAAGCCGGGTATCATTCCTAGGAGCTTCCTAAACCGCCCCATACCCCTCAGGGCCTCCAGCTGCTCATACATGTCCGTGAGGGTGAACTTCCCGGATAGGATGGCCTTCACCCTCTCCCTCGGCATGGCCAGCTCGGCTTCCCTAACCTTCTCTATGAGGCCCTGGAGGTCTCCCATGCCCAGTAGGCGTCCGACGAAGCTTGTGGGGACGAAGTGCTCCACGTCCTCTATCCACTCCCCGGTTCCGATGAACTTTATCTTGGCGCCCGTGGCTGCAACCGCCGATAACGCACCCCCACCCCTAGCTGAGCCGTCCAACTTCGCTAGGAATATTGAACCAAGCGGCGTCGCCTCGTGGAACGCCTCCGCCTGCGTGGCGGCCTGCTGCCCGATGGTGGCGTCTACCACCAGCATGACCTCATCCGGCTTTATTGCCTCAGCCAGTTGCTTCATCTCCATAATGAGTTGCTTCTCCTCCTTGTGCCTGCCAGCGGTGTCTATGATGACCAAGTCGTAGTCCTCAAACTTCTTCAGGCCGTTCAGGGCTATCTTGACGGGGTCTACGCCGTCCTGCTCCCCGTAGACGGGGACTCCAACCTGCTCGCCGAGCTGGCTCAGCTGGGCGTACGCCCCGGGCCTGTAGGTATCAGCGCAGATGAGCGCAACCCTACGCCCCCTCTTCTTGAAGTAGTAGGCGAGCTTGGCGGCGCTCGTCGTCTTTCCGGAGCCTTGGATGCCCACGAGCATGAGGACGTTCCGCTCCCCAGACTTAAGCTTCAGGGGCGCGGGCTTCTCACCCAAGAACCGGACGAGCTCCTCGTAGACAACCTTAATTAGGTGCTCCCTCCGCGAAACGCCGGGCGGAATCTTCTCCCTTAGGGCTCTCTCCTCAATGCGGCTAGAAAGCTCCAAGACGAGGCCCGCGTTCACATCCGCCTGCAGCAAGGCCCGCTGAACGTCCCTGACCAGCTCCTTCACTAGGGCCTCGTCTACAACAGCTGCCCTGAACACCCTACGCAACGCGTTGTAAATAGATGAACCCAGCCCCTCCAACACCATGCCAAACCAACAAAAAGAAAGGCGAACCACGATAAATATATACCTGAGTGCAAATCAAAGCGGTAAGCCCGCGAACATGCTAAAAAGATTTGGAGGAGAGGCTCTAAAGCGTAGACAGGTATTAGTAAAAAGGGAATCGCGGGCTTAAAATAAGCCGTCTCGGAGGGAAGCTAAAAGGATAATTGTTTGGTGGACCGGGCGGGATTTGAACCCGCGACCTCCGCCTCGCGAGGGCGGCGATCATACCAGACTGATCTACCGGCCCGCCCCAGCAATAGATTTGGT
>CAZKUI010000046.1:0-8664 GCA_964555905.1 uncultured Candidatus Bathyarchaeia archaeon
AGCCTGAATAGCCTCTTTCGGAGGTACTGCGGCGTCTCCATGTACCTGAGGATGAGGGTGACGAACCTAGCCGCCCTACGCACGTCCTCCCCCACCCTGTCCACATAGACGCGCACCTCATCCGCCCTGAATATGGCGGCCGCCCTCCCCACAAGCCCAACCTTCAACGTTTTTTCCCTGAGGTGGGGTACATCCAAGACGAGGCTCGCGGGAATCGCGAGGGCGAGCCTCCTAGGCCTCCTAACAGCCAAACGTAGACCCCCAACCCCTAACCCTTATCTCCCCACGGATACCCTAAAGTTTACTGGGTGCTGGTTTGAAGGTCGAGGTTCACTCGGCGAAGATGAGGGGTGCAGACGACCTGATTTGGTGCGCCCTATGCCACGGGAAGGAGTTCGTCTACTGGGCTGATGGGAAGCTCGTGTGCTACGAGAGTAAATTGGAGACGAAGGACTCACGGCTCATAGTCACGGACTGCTGCGTCGCGGAGATGCCCGAATACAAGCGTGGGTTAAGGGTGGATGGGTTTGGAACCATACCATCGACGACCATGCCAGTGGCGAGGGCTTCAGCCACAGCGGAGAAAATCCTAAAGGAGGCCCTAAAGCTCATAAAAGCCAGGGAGTAGGCATCCGAGAAGCTTATATCCGTGGTCTCTCAATACATGCATGCCGCCACCCCCTCGCTAAGTTTTGCATCAGCGCCGGAGAGTAGCGGAGATGTTAAAGTTTGAGGAGGTATTCAGGGAGGCTGCGGCCCTTAACGAGAGGCGTATGTTCGTCCTCGCGGGTTGGGAAGCCGCTGACTTAGCCTCAAGAATCGCCAACCTCTACGCGAAGTTCGTCGGGGGGAACGTAGACGCCCTATACACCCTCCTAACCACCTCCGAGGACACCCAATCATACAAGAGGCTTAAGCGATTCATGGACGGGCTGGATGGAGGCGTAAGCGTCCACGCCATCGAATACGAGGACACGCAGGAGGTTATGGGGACAACCTGGCCGCTCCTCATCCTAGACCTAACGGAGCAACTGAGGCCCAACGACCTCGGGCGCCTCGTGGAGACAGCCGCTGGCGGCGGCATAATAATCCTACTCACCCCACCCCTAAGTCAGTGGCCCAACACCACCACGGAATTCCAGAGGCGCCTCGTCACCTACCCCTACACGATAAGGGACTTAAAGCGCAGATTCATACGAAGATTCGTTAGGAAGCTTTACGAGCACCGTGGAGTCTGGATAGTAGACCTAGAAAGCGGCGAGGTCCACGGGGCGCCCACGAACTCGGTTGCCGCGGAGAAAACCCGCGTTTCAATTCCAGATGGGACGCTCTTCAGCCAAAAGCTCTACCAACTGGCTAAAACCCAAGATCAGGTGAATGTTCTCAGGCTGCTGGAGCCCATGGCTGGCACCCCAGCTGGGAAGAGGACGCTCGTGGTGGTGGCGAATAGGGGTAGGGGGAAGTCAGCCGCCATCGGTCTGGGCCTAGCGGGAATCGTGGACGAGTGGAGACATCTTGGTAGACGCAGAAGAATAATAGTTACTGCGCCCGAGCCAACCAACGTGCAGGTTCTCTTCAAATTCCTCCTGAAGGGCCTGGACGCCCTAAAGCTGGATTACGAGGTGGAGGATAGCGACTCAGCCGTGAGGGTCCACGTAGGGAAGGTGACAGTTGGCTACATGAAGCCCTACGACGTGCCCGCAAAGAGGAGGGACATGACGGTGGTGGACGAGGCGGCTGGAATACCCGTGCCCATGCTGTTCAGGATTCTTGAATGCTCGGATAGAGCCGTCTACTCATCCACGGTTCATGGATACGAGGGGGCTGGGAGGGGCTTCAGCGTCCGCTTCCTCAAGTCCCTAGAGGAATTCGAGAACTTAGAGCTAGAAACGTACCAGATGACCGAGCCAATAAGGTATTCCCCAACGGACCCAATTGAGAAGTGGCTCTACGACGTCCTACTCTTGGACGCCGAGCCTGTGGAGTTAACTCCGGAGGAGAAGGCGATGGATGTAGCCGATGCCGCCCAGTACTACATCCCAGACCTAGACCACTGGTATGGCGGGGGTGGGGAGGGGGAGCTCAGGGACTTCATCGGCATATACGTCCTCGCCCACTACCGGAATAGACCCGACGACCTAGCGATGCTGGCGGACGCCCCTCACCACACGGCGAGGGCTATGAGGCTACCAAACGGGAAGATAGTGGCGTCCCTGCAGCTGAGCCGTGAAGGTGGACTATCTAGGCGTTTAATCTCCAAATCCATAAGGGAGGGCTGCAGAATCCACGGGAACCTCATACCAAACGTCCTGCTAAGGCACTACTTCATCAGGAGATTTGGGAGGCTCAGGGGGATTAGAGTGGTGAGGATCGCGGTTCACCCGGAACTCATGGATAGAGGCTTAGGCTCCAAAGCGTTGATGCACGTCTGCGCTGAGGCTGAGGACGAGGGCCTCGACTGGGTCGGCTCCAGCTTCGGCGCCTCGGAGAAGCTGTTGAACTTCTGGCTGAAGAACGGGTTCGTGCCTGTTCACATCAGCCCTGAGAGGAATCCAACCTCGGGAGAGTATAGCGTAATCGTGGTTAAGCCGTTGAATAAGAGGGCGTCGGAAGTCGTTAGGGAGATGAATAGGCTCCTGAAGCTGAAGTTGGTGGAGACCCTGCCTGATGTCTACTACTTCATGGAGCCGGAGGTGGCGGCGTTGCTCCTCAGCTCCGGGGATGGGAGGAGCACCGTGCATCTGGGTAGGGTTCACAGGGAGAGGCTGAGGATGTACGTTGAGGGTAGGATGGTCTACGAGGCAGCCGCCGACGCAATACACCTCCTCGTTAAGAAGCACTTCTTGGAGGGAGGCGCGAAAACCCCGGAGCTTCCGAGGGAGGACACCATCCTATTAGTGGCGAAGTGCCTACAGGGGAGGGGGTGGAGCGATGCGGCTCGGCTCCTCGGGGGTGGTAGGGTGATGCGCCACCTGAGGGGCGTGGTCACCAAACTTTATGAACGATACGTCATCCACTAAGTTTCAGACTCCCCGTTGGGAAGCCTTATATGCACAGCGGTGAATGCCACAACTTGATGGGGAATGCCTGATGAAAGCTCGCAACAAAACACTAAACTTCAGTAAGGAATACAGGGAGGCGATTCTCTCGGGGAGGAAAGTCTCCACCATAAGGCTTAGGACGAGCCTCCGAGCTGGAGACAAAGCCTTAATAGTGGCTGGTGGGGAGAAGCTGGGGATTGCGAAGATAACCTCGGTGAGAAGGAAGCGAATTTCTAACCTAACTAGGAAAGACGCTGTAATGGATGGATTTAAGAGTCTGAACGAGTTAATTAGGGCGTTAGAGAGGCATTATGGAAAGTTGAAACCATCAACGGAAGTCAGTGTAATCCACTTCCAACTCACGCAAAAGAAGGAACGCCGAAGTAGGTAACCTTATTACCCTGACCGTTCCTCCGGCGGCATCTCCTCATAGAACACGAGCCTACAGTTCTTGCAGACGTGAACGACCACCCTTAATCCACGGGTTTTACCCACCCTAATCACGGGGTTGCCCAACGTAACGCTCTCCCCGCCGCATCTAGGGCATAAACCTCTCTTTGACATGAAGCACCTCCATTACCATATGCGGCGTAACTAACATTTTAAGTTTGGGAGGTTACAGGTTTGTTTTGAAAAATTCCCTTATTTGATTTACTAGTTCGTGTATGTCCTTGTAGGATTTCATCTGCCTCCTCCAGTGGGGTGGGAGCTTCCGCTTGAAGGGGCCTGCGGCTCTCCTGTCCATGATTACGACGATTCCCCTGTCCTGCGGGGTTCTTATGAGCCTCCCTGCGGATTGGGCTAGGGCTGTGAGGCACGGCAGTTCGTAGGCGTATCTCCTCGCCCTAGCCCCGAACTTCTCCCTGTAGTAGTGGATGGTGGCGTCCTGCAGCTCCGACCTTCTCGGGTATGGTAAGCCAACGATTACAACCGCCTTCAGCATTCCGCGACCATCCTCCACCAGGTCCACGCCCTCACTCAGCTTCCCACGGGCCACCCCGAGGATTACCCCGTTGGGGTTGGATGAGAGGAACTCTAGGGCTTCCTCGTGTCTCATGCCGTGGCGCTCCACCAAGAGCGGGGCGTCCAGCCGCAGCCTTTCTAGGACATCCTTCATCACCTCGTAGGAGGGGAAGTAGACGGCGGCCCTTCCCGGAACCGCGTTGAGGATCGCGGATAGCCTGCGGGCTATCTCCTCCATCTGCTGTGGGTTCCTCTCCTCGTACCTCGTTGTTACGCCCACGTCCACCATGATGAGCCTGTTCTCCGGTGGGTAGACGGGGGGTATGCTTAGGCGTCTAACCCTGCTCCTGTCTACGCCGAGTATGTCTATGTAGTAGTCCATGCTCCACAGCGTCCCACTCATGATTATGGTGGCCCTGGCGCCGTTAATCGCCTCAGCAGCCGCCACCGACGGGTCTATACACCTCAACCCCAAAACCCCGAGAACCCTTTCTTTAGCGCCTTCCACCGCCATCACGTAACGCACGTAGTAGGGTTCCAGATGCGCGACCCAAGCCTCAAGAAACTCGGCGCACCTAGCTAGGTAGGATATGGGTCTACGGCCCTCTAGGGACCTCCTCCAGCGTATGGCGTTCCCTTCTTCCACCAGCTCCCGGATTAAGCCGAGCAGCTCCGCCTCGTCGGATGCATCCACATCGTCCATCAATCTCTCTATTAGGTCCTCCCGGCGCACCACAGCCTCCCTATCCCACCCATAGCTATCGTAGACGTTGGTTGCCCACTCCTCCAAGCACCTCCGAGCCGCCTCCACCAGGCCGTAATCATCCACTTCGTATTCCCTCAGCTCCCTTGAAGCTCTCCTGAGGGAGTTCGTGGTGATTTCATCCGAGAGTATTCCGGAGGCGTATTGGGGGAGCGAGTGCGCCTCATCTATGACCAGCTCTATGCGGGATATGGAGCTCCTCAGGAGGGCGCCCCTCACGTGGCTCATGAGGGCGTAGTTGTAGGAGCCGCAGAGTATATCCGCGTATCTACTATGGAGCCTCATCACCTCGTACGGGCACACTCCAACCCTGAGGCAGATGCGCCGCAACTCGTCGGCAGACACCACCCCACCCCTAGCAACCTCGCGGAGGGCGAGGGACGCCAACCGGGAGACCCGCCTCCCCTCGTCAAAGGTTAGGTTGTAATACTCACAGCGCTTCTCCTCCCTCAACCTCTTACACACGCTCAGGAAGTCCCTATAGCTTAGGTTCCCGCTCCACTCCTGTAGGCACATGCTCTGTCTACCTTTAATGGTGGATGCGGTGAACCCACCCCCGGAGTGCTCCTTAATGCGCCGGAGTTCGCGAGCGTAGATTTCCAGCTGGCTCTTAGTCCTCGTGACCACCAAGAGCCTATTGCCGTGACCCTCCTCCCAAGCGGCCAGCCAACCCACGAGAACGGAGACGCTCTTCCCTATGCCAGTTGGTGCGTGCACCAGGCCTATGGCGCCATCCCGGAAAACCTCGTAGACGAACTGGATGAGTTCCCTCTGGTGCCTCCTATAACCCTCGTATGGGAAGTACCTCTCCACCGCACTCGCCAACGACGCCATCAGGCACCATACCTTATTCCGAGTTTACGCCTTTAAACCCCATCTTTAAGTTCAACCCTAAAAGTAGGAAGAAAAATTATGGATTAATATTCCTTACACCTAATAAGTGCGAAAAACTCTATGCATCAGTTAGAAAACTTTTTATTCGCAGAAGAGAGAATGTAACGGGGGAATACGGTGGCATATTTGGACGAAGCCTCTAGGGAAAAGCTTGAGGAGAGGCTTAGAAGGATAGAAAAGGAGGTAGACGGGATCGTCGCCTCCGTGCTCGTAGACGCTGGCGGTTACCCCATCGCCTACGCCCTAAAATCCGGTTTAGGGCGGGATATACTGACGGTCGGCGGAGCAGCCCTCTACAGCGTCGCCGAGAGGGTCTCCAGAGACCTGAAGATGGGGGAGGTGGAAATGAACATAATCCGATGCCAAAATGGCTTCGTAATAGTCACTGGGGTGAAACCGGAGGCGCTGCTAGTGGTTGCAGCCAACGAGGATGCCAAGTTGGGTGTCGCCCTCCTAGAGATTAAGAGGGCTGCCATAGACCTAGAGAGGCTTCTAGCGAGCGCACTCGTGGGCGAACCCTCTAGGAGACCGGACGGCTTTTCTGGAAGTGAGGGTGTGAACTTAGAGGCTCCGAGGTTTTTAGGGTAGGATTGGCGCAAACCATACATTATTACGCACGCCTCTTTGGGAGTTAAATGCAGCACTCCAAGTCGTAGACGGGGAGGAACCGTACCCCCTTAATCGTGGAGGGCACCCCGGGATGGATGTGAGGTTCTTCTCCTATGAATCCCCGCTGGGGAGCATTTACATAGCCTACACGGAGAGGGGCGTCTGCCTTCTGGGACTATGCAAGAGCCTGAACAAGTTCGTTGAAGAGTTGAGAAGGAGGAGATTGAATCCGGTGGAGGGGGAACCACCATCCAAGTTAGTAGAGGAATTAGATGCGTACTTTTCCGGGAAACCTATGAGGTTTAGCTTTCCAACGCACCCCCTGTGGGGGACGGAGTTCCAGAAAGACGTTTGGAGTGCCATGAAGGAGATTCCCTATGGGGAGACCAGAACCTACGGCTGGTTGGCGGAGAGGGTTGAGCGCCCTAGGGCGTTTAGGGCTGTGGGGAACGCCGTGGCTAAAAACCCAATACCCATAATCATCCCATGCCACCGGGTTGTGAGGGCGGACGGAAGCATAGGGGGATTCAGCTGTGGGGTAGAACTGAAACGGTGGCTGCTTAAGCATGAGGGCGCCATACGGTGAAGGAATCGGGTTTCGGTGCGGAATAAAGTTTATCTGCTTGGTGGTTAGGTTAAGCTAGTGGTATGCTTGATCTGAGAGACCCGCTGGCTCTGCTTGGTTTGCTCCTCATCTTGGTTGGGCTGTTGCTCATTCTATCCTCGGTAGCCCTTAGATTCGCTGCTAGATGGGAGGGTCTACATCCCTTACTCTTCTACCCAATATATCGTAGGGGCGGCTTCTGCATCGGCTTTTCCCCAGTTTTGGGGCTGCTACTCCTCTTGCTTCTACTCATTCTTCTGCGTTGAGAACCCTATCTTATAGAGGTATATGCGGTGTGAAGTGTAGGAGTACCTTGGGTTCTCGTAGAAGACATCCACCTTCACGGGTTTCCACCCGGGCATCTCGTACTCGTGGGAGACCACGCGGGCTCCGGGCTTCAGCTCCCGCTCTAGCTTATCCTTAATCTTCCTGTTGGCGCTCGTTGTTAGGTATAATGTAACGACATCCGCCTCGCTTATGTCTACGTTGAACAGGTTATCGTGTATAACCTTTATTTTGTCGCTCAGTTGGAGTTCCTCCACCTTCTCCATGGCTTTCTTCGCTAGGTCATCGCGGATTTCCACGCCGACCGCCCTAGCCCCGAACTCCTGAGCCGCCACGATGAGTATGCGCCCGTCCCCGCAGCCGAGGTCGTAGACGACCTCCCCGGGCTTCACCTCAGCGCACTCCAACATACGGCGGACCACCGGCATGGGGGAGGCCAGGTAGGGGGCTATGGACAACCCCAAGCACCAAAAGCCAACATAACTTGCAGACACTTAACTTTTACTCTCTAGGTATGTCCGGTTTATCCCTTGGTGTTGGGTGGATGCCTACTTTATATTCCGCTGTATATTAAGTTCTGTTGCGGTGATTAGGAATGAGTATGGAGGGGCTTCCCGGTTATCGGGGTTTGGCGCTGGACGTTTTGCGTAGGGCTGGGGTGCGTGTTGGAGATTCAATCCGCGTTAGGCGTGGAGATGACGTTTTTGAGGGGATTCTCATGCCGAGAACCGAGTATGGGGATGAGTTTCACATAGTCCTCAAGCTCAGCTCGGGTTATAATGTTGGGATTCGGGTGACGCCGGATACCGTGGTGGAGCGCGTCGGGGCTGGGGAAAGGCTGGCGTTCGTCCCACCGCCTCCACCCCCCACCAAACCCGGGCTTCCGAGGGTGAGCTTCATCAGCACCGGCGGGACCATCGCCAGCCGCGTGGACTACAGAACAGGCGGGGTGAGAGTCGCCCTCACAGCCGAAGACCTGTACAGCATCATCCCGGAGGCATCCGACATCGCCATCGTGGAGGCGGAGGTTCTATTCAACCTGTTCAGTGAGAACCTCGCCCCTAAGCACTGGGTGGAGATCGCTGGGAGGGTTGCGGAGCGCATTAGGGGTGGCGTAGATGGGGTTGTGGTGGCTCACGGCACCGACACGATGGCGTACACCTCAGCGGCCCTCAGCTTCGCCCTCCGAGGCCTACCAGTGCCGGTGTTACTCGTGGGTTCCCAGCGTTCATCCGATAGGCCGAGCTCGGACGCCGCGGTTAATTTTATTGGAGCTGTTACAGCCGCCTCTCGGGGCCCCTTCGCGGAGGTGGCGGTTGCGATGCACGAGACGACATCCGATGAGGCGGTTGCGGTTCATAGGGGGACGAGGGTGAGGAAGTGCCACACCAGCAGGAGGGACGCCTTCCGCTCCATAAACATAACCCCAATCGCGAGGGTTGTAGACGGGAGGGTGGAAATGCTGGTGAGGGACTACCAGCGCAGAGACCCAAACCGGGAGTTGG
>CAZKUI010000047.1:0-8630 GCA_964555905.1 uncultured Candidatus Bathyarchaeia archaeon
GGATAATGAACGGAGTCATCGCCGTGGCGATCGCAACCTGCAACGACCACAGGGCCCTAGAAGCTGGGGCGCACGCGTACGCCGCGAGGCACGGCCACTACACGACCCTGACAACTTGGGAGAAGAACGAGGATGGCGACCTAGTTGGGGCGATAGAGATGCCGATGGCTGTTGGCATCGTCGGCGGGGCCACTAGGGTGCACCCAATCGCCAGAATCGCCCTAAAAATCCTAGGCGTGAAAACGGCGAGGGAGCTCGCGGAGGTGATGGCGGCGGTCGGCCTCGCCCAAAACCTAGCGGCCTTAAGGGCGCTCGTGGCGGAGGGGATACAACGCGGGCACATGAAGCTGCACGCGAGGAACATCGCGATAAGCGTGGGGGCAACTGGGGAGCTCGTAGACCTAGTGGTTCAGAGGATGATAGAGGAAGGAAAAATAAGGATGGATAGGGCGAGGGAGATACTGGAGGAGCTTAAGGCGAAGGGTGTGCAGGCGTCCTCTCCCTAAATTTCCATTTTATAGCCTCGTCTCCGATATAGCCCTCGTTACGTCTGTCTTCGTTACAATGCCTACTAATGTTCCGTGTTCGTTCACGACGGGGAGGCCGCTTATTCCATGAGTTATCATGAGCCTCGCGGCGTCGGCTAGGTCGTCCCCACGGCTTACGGTGATCGGGTCTTCCGTCATGACGTCCGAGGCCGTTAGGAGCTGTGCGAGGTTAGGCGTGACTAGAATTTCCCTCACGTCTACCCGCCCTCCCCTCAGCGGCTTTAGGACTGGGCCAACCGCCATTAAGTCCGACAGGCTTACGATGCCCACGGGCTTTCCATTCTTCACTACAACGACCCTACTTACGTCGTTCATGACCATGAGGCAGGCAACCCTGAAGATGTGGTCTCCGGGTCTCACCGTGATGGGGTCGGGTGTCATGTACTCGTAGACCCTGTGGCGTCCTCTGAGGTGCTCCGCGTAGAATCTGCACAGGTCGCTCTTCGTCACTATGCCTAGGGGCTTAGATTCACCGTCTACGATTATTAGGGAGCTGAAGCCGCGCTCCACCATGAGCCTAGCTAATTCGTCCACCGGCGTGGTTGGGGGAACCGCCACCGGGTTCCTCGTCATTACGTCCTCAACCTTAATCTCGTCCATGCTCCTCTCGTCCCCACGCTCAACCAGATACCGCACAATATCCTTCCTCGTGATGATGCCGACGACCCTCCCACCGCTCAGAACAACAAGCCGAGTTATCCGACGCCTAAGCAGCCTATCCCTCGCCTCGAGAAGGGACTCATCAGGGCTCACCCAAACAACACCACGAGACATAACATCCGAAGCCGAACACCCAACCAAACAGGACCCCCACGCTAACGTGCCATAAGTACCTTATGAACATTTACCGAGGTTCGTGCTCAAACCACGACACTATGCACTTTGTTATTGAATAATAAACGAAAAAATGAAGCAAATGCCCGAAGAAGGCAGATCTAAGATAGGAGATGGCAGGCTACGTAGCGATTCTTTTCCACCTCCACCTTCGGCGGCTCCTTCACCTTGCACTTATCTGTGGCGTAGGGGCACCTTGGGTGGAACCTACAGCCGGGAGGTATATCTATCGGGGTCGGCACCTCACCCTTGATCGGTATCTCTCCCACCTTCACCCTCGGGTTAGGGGTTGGCACGCTCTCTATCAGGGCCTTCACGTATGGGTGTAATGGTTCGTCTATGACGGAGATGGCGGGCCCCTCCTCCACTATCTTCCCAAGATACATGATGGCGATGCGGTCGCACACGTACTTGGCGGTAGCCAGATCGTGAGTGATATAAAGATACGACAATCCGAATTTCTCTTTTAAATCGAGCATCAGGTTCAGTATTCCCGCCCTAATGGACATATCCAGCATGGAGACGGGTTCGTCAGCGGCAATGAATTTCGGCCTTAGTATGAGGGCGCGGGCGATGGCGACCCTCTGCCTTTGCCCCCCGCTCAGCTCGTGGGGGAACCTGTACATGAACTCCTCAGGCGGTGTGAGGCCAACGGATTCCAGCGCCTTCGCCACCCTCTCCTCCCTCTCACTCTTGCTCCCCCCAACCCCCTGCACTACCAAGGGTTCCGCCACTATGTCACAGATGAGCATCCGCGGATTTAGGGACTCATACGGGTCTTGGAAGATTATCTGCAACTCCCTTCTAACCTTTCTCAACTGTTTCTTATCTAATGAAGTCAGTTCTACACCCCTGTAGTAGACTTTTCCCTCGGTTGGCTCAACGAGCCTTAAGATAGCCCTGGCGGTCGTGGTTTTTCCGCAACCGCTTTCCCCAGCGAGCCCGAAGATCTCGCCCTCCATGATCTTGAAGCTTACCCCGTCTACCGCCCTAACGTATAGTTGTTCTCCGCCCAACAAAGATGACAGGAACCCCTTCCTCACCGGAAACCACTTTTTTAAGTTTTCAACTCTAATTAGCTCCTTCAATTTTAATCACCCACCTTATGGCATGCCACTAAGCGTCCATCTCCAAGTTTAACTAGGGGAGGCTCCTCGACAGCGCATATCTTCTCCGCGTACTTACACCGAGGATTAAACCTACACCCTCTCGGCGGAGATAGGAGGTCTGGCGGAGCCCCGGGTATGGACTCAAGCCTCCTCCTCTTCCCTTTAACGTCCGGAACCGCCGCTAATAAGCCCCTAGTATATGGATGCATCGGCTCCTCGTAGACGAGCTCCACGGGGCCGTACTCCACCACCTTTCCCGCGTACATGATGGCAACGGAATCGCATATCTCGGATATGATGGAAAGGTCGTGGGTAATGAGTATTAGGGATAGGTTCAACCTCCTCTGCAAATCCTTTATGAGCTTTAAAACCTGCGCTTGAACTATCACGTCCAGAGCGGTCGTCGGTTCATCGGCTATGACAAGCTTCGGGTTGCAGGCCAGCGCCATAGCGATCATCGCCCTCTGCTTCATGCCCCCGCTGAGCTCGTGAGGGTAGGCGTCCACCCGGTTAGGATCTAAACCCACTAACTCAAAGAGTTCCCTAACCCTCCCCCTCGCCTCCTCCTCGTCTACATCCTCGTGGATTAGTATAGCCTCAACGATCTGGTCTCCAACCTTAACGACGGGGTTTAGGGCGTTCATGGCGCCCTGAGGTATCATGGATATGGTTTTCCACCTGATTTTCCTCCGAAATTCCTCATCACTCAATTTAAATATGTCCTCTCCATCGAGGAGGACACTTCCACCAAAAATTTTCCCGTTTGGAGGTAAAAGTTTCATTATGGTCAGCGCTAAACTAGTCTTTCCGCAGCCGCTTTCCCCGGCTAATCCTAAGGCTGCTCTCTTATCAACCCATATGTTCACATCGTCTACGGCCTTAACCCAACCTTTCCCCTCGATTTTGTAATACATCTTCACCGAGTTTACCTTCAGCAGCTGCATTAACGTTCCCACCGTTTTATAAAATAGGGCGAGATTTAAATCTTAACTTTGGGATGCAGCTCCAATATTTCCTAGAATATTTCGGCATGGTGGGGATACCGCTCGTTATCTGAGAATAATCGGCGGAGGGAGGCACACCGCCAACCTCCTCAACTCCTCAGGTATTCCTGACTGGAGCTTTAGGCTTTCTTGCTTTGATTTTCGTGCATTACGTGATGCTCAGGATTAGGAAGCTTCCTTAGACGCTCTACTTGCGCTTACGTTGACGCCGAGGACTCCTTATCAACCGTCTACCTCCTGCGCCTCAGCCTCGGGTTCAATATCTCATCGATGGAGTAGCCTATGAGGACGAAGGCAAGGGCAAGAAGGGCGATACATAAACCAGGGGGTATAACCCACCACCAATCTTCGTACGCCGCATAATATTGGACGTCGTGGAGCATTCTACCCCACGTCATGATGAATGGATCCCCGAGACCGAGCCAGCTGAGCGCCGCCTCCGTCACTATGGCTGAGGGAACAGACAACGCCAGCGCCACGTAGACGAACGACATCACGTTCGGTAGTATGTGCCTCAGGATGATGTGCCACGTACCCGCACCAACCGCTCTAGCAGCCTCCACGAAGGGCCTCTCTTTCAAGCTTAAGACCTGAGCCCTAATCACCCTCCCGAAGCCCATCCAGCCTAGGATCGCCATGATGAGTATGAGGTTCCAGATGGAGGGCCCGATCACCGCTATGACGACGAGGACGAATGGAAGGTACGGGAGAACCAGTAGCATGTCGGTGAACCTCATGAGCACCTCATCCACCCACCCGCCCAGATAACCGGAGAGAAGACCGACAACCAGCCCCACGACGACCGAGAATAGCGCTGTGAGGAGACCTACTATGAGGGACATTCTCGCCCCGTAGACGAGTTGCGTGAATATATCCCTGCCAAACCAGTCTGTCCCGAGTAATCCGAAACACGTTCCATACAGCTTCAGATAGAGGTCGTCTACGTAGACTTTCAGAGAAGCCCCTTCCTCAGACGAATCTAATATGCGCACTTCAAGCCCGAAGACGTAATCTCCCTCCGAGTTAAATATCTCAATAGCCGGGTTTCTCATGATAACTCCGAACATCTTCCACCTCAAATACGGGGATAAAGAATCTATGTCCCTATTTGGGTAAACCCACTCCCCCTCCTTTCCAATCTCCTCCCAAGTTATTGTTGTGATGTTAACTATCGGAAGTACGGTGATTTCCTCTTCATATATGCTGCTCTCCTCATTCCTTAATGTCCAAAGTTCATACTTATTTCCCTCCGGGTCGGAGATGTAAAGCGAGATTTGATAGTTTATATCTCCCTCCCTCTCCACAAGCACCGCGACGCGTGTAATCTTCTCTCCTATCTTACCCGAACAAGCGAAGCGGGCTGCAGGGCCAGAGTAGGGATAATGGAAGACCTTTCGAATCGACGCGACAACATTTCCCGGTGGGTCCTCTGAACGGCTTCTCTGGTAGCTGATTAGGATGCAGCCAGCCCCGCTGCCATAAATAGAACCTAAGTTCCCGTGATACTCCATTTTTATTCTCGAGGATGAGGAGTACGTGACTAGTTCCCACTCATTCACCGAGTCTGGAGTTGAAAAGGTCCAGTCCCTTATAGGTTCCATGTTACAGCTGAGCCATTCGTAACCTGGAAAGTTCCTGAGCCATGCTGGTTTCGCCCTCGTTCCAGCTAAGTGCTCGGAGGTGAGTGGGTCATAGGGCGTGAGCAACGGCGCAAGGATGGCGATAACCGTAAAGAATATGATAATGGCGACTCCCAACATACCCTTTCTGCTCCTCCTAAAGGCGGACCAGAACTCCCTTAAACCTTCTAGTAGTACGTCGAGCCTTCTTCTCCTGCGGATTTCAACCATGTGCGCCACCTCACTCGTACCTGATCCTTGGGTCTACGAGGCCGTATAGGATGTCAGCGATGAAGTTGGCAATGATGACGCAGAGGGCGATTATGTAGAAGGTTGCCTGCAGCCTTGGGTAATCGTTAAACTGGATGGCTTGCCAGATATATGTGCCCAGTCCCCTCCAAGTGAACACGGTCTCGGTTATGATGGCGCCGGATAAAACAAAGCCGAATGATATTGCAGCCTGAGTTATTAGGGGAAGCAGCGCGTTCCTGAGGGCGTGTTTAAAAAGTATGGCTTTGTCGTCTAAGCCTTTAGCCTTAGCCGTTATGATGTAATCCTCCGTTAAGTTCTCAAGGACGGCGCTCCTCATTAGTAGGACGTACTGCCCGTAGCTGAAAAGGAATATAGTGGTTACTGGGAGTACCATATGCCATAGCATGTCTACGATCCTAGCGATTGGTTCCGTTGGCGGGGGCCTGCTCATGGTTCCCGCAATTGGAAATAGTGGGCGTCCGAAGATCGCAGCCGCCCACTTCCCAAATATGAGGATGAATATCATGCCCATCCAGAAGGTTGGGAGAGAGTAGGTGATGAGGGATGCCATAACGCTTGCAGTGTCGAAGGCGCTCCCTCTTTTATAAGCGGCGTACGCGCCCACTAATGTTCCAATCGCGATCGAGAGCGCCGTAGATATGCCCATGAGGAGGAGGGTATTCGGTATTCTCTCCACTATCTCCCAGTACACGGGTTTAGATGTATAAAATGATATGCCGAACCTCCAAGTAAGCATATTCCACATGTACTTAATGAAGCGTTTATGAAGAGGCTCGTCGAGGCCGAACATCTCCCTCACTCTCTCAATCTGCTCTCTAGTCATTCTACGACCGATGAACATTATGGTTGGGTCGCCGGGCATAGCCATAAATATGATGAAATTTAAGACAACGACGAAGAAGAGTAACACGACGTTATAGACGAGCCTTCTAGCGATGTATTCCTTTAGCCCCAAAGTGTTTCCCAACTAGTTTATTTAGATGGTGGTAAAAAATAAGGGTTGTGGGTGGATTTGCTGATGTTTACTTTCTTCTCCTGAGGAGGGCGACTGCACCGCCTATGATGATTATTATGACTATGGCGGCTGCTGCGTAGAGTGTTACTGGCGGCGCGGGTGGTGCAGGTGGTGGGGGTGGTGGAGGTGGCGCTGGAACTGCATGATGGTAGTTCGGGTTAGCCTTCAGTCTCACGTATTCACCGGGAACGCGCTCCACGAATATGAATGGTCCGGTTCCAACCAACTCCTCCGGCTTACTCGGCTCAAACGTCCTCCAGGCGTCAGGTTGCTGTGATATGGGCTCCCATATATGCTTCGGCAATATTGGAACGGCGTATATCCACGCAAGAATCCAGTAGCTAGTTACGTTGTGGTAGAATACTACCGTGTATGGGTCGACCGCCTCTACCTTAACTAGGCCGACTAAGTAGCCAGCGTAATATGGTGGTTGTATCTCTAAGTACCAGTTAAAGGTGAATGCTACATCCTCCGCGGTGAACGGCTTTCCGTCATGCCATGTGATATTCTCCAGTAGATGAAACGTCGTCTTAGTACCCGGTACGCCTCCCGGCGCAGTCCACGATTCCATAGTCCAGTTGTAACACATCCACGGCATGAATTCCCTGGTGAATGGATCTACGGTGATAAGTGACTCGTATATCTTATTTAGGACCTCCCAGTCCCAGTACCACTCTGCGTGGACGGGGTTTAGCGTTTCTATATCGCTCTTAAACCCGTACTTGATAGTGCCCCCACCTTCAGCCCCAGCGGGTCTAATGTTGAGGAACGTCCACCAGGAATTTATACCGATGCCGACCTCGTTGACGACTCCATCCCAACCGCTCCTCATAGCCTTAATGCCCACCGTAGTCCACAGTGGTATGCAAGCCACTTGCTCAGCGAATATCTCCTGACATTTATGGCATGCCTCCAGAACTTCCTCGTAGCTCAGAGAGTACTTAAGCTTCCTAGCCCATTCATCAAAGGTGTCGTTATGAAATCCTGGGTAGTTCATGGACCACTCTGCTGGTCTGGCATCCGCGTATGAGGAGTATAGGTCGTAGAGGTAGTCAGGCCATAGCATGTAAATCCAGCCTCCTGTGTAGATGTCATATTCGTACTTGCACATGACCTCCTCGTAGCAGACCATCCTCTCCCTCGGACGCCAGTCCACTTCCAGGCCTATGGCAATCATCTCGTCTCTGAGCCTCTCGGCGGCCGCCAGCCTGTATGGATCGTCTGCTCTGGCATAGATGATGATGGGTCTACAAGGCTCCCCGGTGGTGGGGTCAATCCATTTGCCTAGTGTTTCATCCCAGGTGAATCCCGCCTTTCTTAACTCCTCCTTGGCGAGTTCTCTGCTATATTCGTATTTGGGTACGTTCGGGTTGTAGAATTCAGCGTGGATTGGGAGTATGACGCTGTCTAACGGTATGCCGTAACCCTTCACTATCTCCCTCACAATTGCTTCCTTGTCTACCAGATGGGCGAGCGCCCTTCTAAAGTGCACGTTGCTTATAGGCCAGTTCGGTGTTCCATCCGCCTTTCTGTGGTTTAAGTCAAAGAGGAAGTAACCGTATTCGGAATACTCGTAAAGCCAAATCTTATCCGCCCAATCGGGCCCTCTGTACTCCTCAATCTTTTCCACAGGTAATGGCCAGTCCGTGATGTCTATCTCGCCAGCTTCTAAGGCGGCCCACTCCGCCTCCGGGGTGTAGTAGATTTTGATGAGGAGTTCGTCCACCCTCGGCCCATACTTCTCGTAGGTAGTGCCTGGAGGTTGCTCTGCTAACGCCATGTATGGTGCTATAGACGCGATAGACGCCAAGAACACCAGTGTTATAAGAGTTATAGATGCAGCTGCAACCAAACTTTCACGCAAGTTTTCCCACCTCACTCCTAAATGCGTATTCAACAAAACTTGTATATATAATTTAACATTTAACACTCCATTTCAGCGTCCCTTAAACGATAATGAAGAATATTAGATATTTAGGTTAATCGCGCAAAGGGGCGCATTTTTATCTCCTTTTTCTCCGTGGTTTTTATTGAGGATGTTTCTGAGAAGCTGAAGCGTATCTCGTAGATGGTAGCTATCTCGTCATTCGCTTTCCTATAGATTCCTCGGTAGATACGACTACCATTGGGAGCGTAGGCACGTAGACGGATGCGCACAAAGCATGCTCCGCCAAAGGTAAGTAATGTTACGAAACTTTTATTTCGTTACCTTGACCTACTGTGGGGTG
>CAZKUI010000048.1:0-8487 GCA_964555905.1 uncultured Candidatus Bathyarchaeia archaeon
ACCTAATCATAATAGCTTCGTGCGGATAATAAGGTTTAGGGGTGGAATGGCGCCTTAGCTCGCACCCGCAGCCGCCTTATACGCATCCTCAATCGCTCTCACCCACCGCAGGTACGAGTTTAGGGCAGCCCTCAGCGAGGCTGTATCCTTGGCTTTTATGTGGATGATTAAGCTCTCCCCCTCCCCCCAAACTTTTACTTTGAATCTGGTGGTTGGGGGTGCGCTGGCCTCCGGCTCCAGCGCCTTTAGGGTAGCCTCCAGGAGCTCCCTCGGCCTTACGGGTATCCTAACGGTGGCTTCCATCGTCATGGGTTCCACACCAGATGCCTAACCCTTATGACGGGGCCCACCTCCCTCAGCTCCGGCGTGTCCAAGAAGGTGATTCTGGCGAAGCGCTGGGGGTCCTTCGTGAGGAGCATGAGGCGCCCCCGCGCCTCCTCCAGGTCGTAGACCCTTGGAGCTTCTAGGAACTGGGATAGCGCATCCGCGAGTCTCTTCACCTCATCCCCAACCTCCTCCACCATCACCGTGAGTTCCCTAGCTGGCTTCGCCCTCACCCCGCACTCCCTCTGGAGGCGAACCCCCGCAATGTAGACGAGGGGTGGGTGATGCCTCAAACCCCGCCCCCCAACGTGGAACAGCTCCATCTTCCCGGGGCCTCCCTTCCAACGGTCCACCACGATGACGCGGTCGGCCCCGAGCTCCGTGGCCTTCTGGGCTACGCCTAGGAGGCTCAGCTTACCCCTATTCACCCTCACGGAGTCAGGTATGGAACGCGCTAGGTCATTGACGAAGGAGCGCACCCTCCTGGTGGGTCTCCTAGAGGTGGTGATCATGATCATATCTGCATTCTAGGCGGCGGCCCTTCTGGCCCCTCTCCGGGCGACGACGCCGAGCTTCGTAATCGGGGTGTAAGCCCCGCCGGCGAAGGTGTAACCGCACTTCCTGCACTCCCAAACTCCCACGCTCACCCTCCTCACCGACTCGGAGAGGCACCTAGGGCACTTATGAGGCCTCTTCATCTCGGTGACGATTCGCACGTACCTCTTCCTCACGCTGGCTCCGTACCTCGCCCCGAACCCCCTAGTGGGCCCAACCTTCTTCACCCGACCCAACCCTAACCCACCACCAGCTCCCTGATCTCCCTCGCCTTCACCTGGGCCATCTTCACCGCCTCAGCTATCTCCTCCAGGGTGAGGAACCCACTCCCGCCCTTCTGGGCTGCGCATATCCTCCCCTTATCATCTACGGTGATTGTGAGGCGGGCGTCCATCACCTCTTCCTCCTCAAGCGACGGGTCCACCACCAGCTCGTCACCGAGCTTCGCGAAGGTGACCGACACCGGGTGATTCTGGATTGGAAGCGGCACCCTCTCCTCCCTCTTTATGGTTACCTCACCCCCCTTCACGGTGTACCCGAACATCTTCGTGTTCGTGAGCGCCGCCAGCGCCCCCATCGCCGAGGCGTCTATGAGGTTTCCGTCGTGGTTAAGCACGTATATGTCCACGAAGACCGTGAACACCTTCTCACCGGGCACTATACACAGCTTCTTCAGGTCTATGGCCTTAGACTCCCTTATCCCCCTATCCACCACCCTGGCCAGTTCTATGGCGTTCTCGTCGGGCGGCCCGGGCTCGAACGTGGGGGAGGCGAGCGGGACGAGTTCCGCGTTAACCATCAGTATGCCCTCCTCAGGCGTATCCGGGAAGGGCGACTCCACCTCGATCTTCACGCCCACCGCCACCTCCGTCCTCCCAAGCCTCACCCTAGCGGAGCCCTCCGCCCTCTCGATGAATCCCTTCTCGATCGTGATGGGTCTGTATTCCATTAGGTCTCGTCCATCCGCCCTTTTTCCCTCGGATATGAGTTGCTCCATCCGTCTACGTTTTATGTTGGTGATTATGGGCCCCCTCATTTCTCCAGCTCCTCCTTAATCATGGCGTACCGGGCTTTAAGCGCCTCCTTCTGCTTGGCGTAGATCTTCCTGCACCCTTCTACCGCCATCTTCACCGCCCTTTTGAACTCGCTTGGGGTGAGCACCCCGTCCATCTGGAGCAACGTGACGGCATTCGCGTTGGCCATGAAGGCCACTGGGACATCCGCCTCCCCATACTTATCCTCTAGGTCGTTCAGGTCGAGGATGAGGCGCCCATCCGCCTTCCCAGCCGCGCACGCCGCCACCAAATCCCGCATTGGTATTCCGGCGTCGGCGAGCGCCAGCGACGCAACGGATATGCTGGCGCACCGCGTGCCCCCGTCAGCCTGAAGCACCTCTATGAACAGGTCTATGGCGGTGCGGGGGTACTTCTCCAGGAATATGGCTGGCTCCAGCGCCTCCCTTATCACCTTAGACAGCTCCATCTCCCTCCTTGAGGGCGCTGGCGACTTACGCCTGTCCACGGAGAAGGGCGCCATGTGGTATCGGCATCGGAGTATGGCCCTGTGGGGTAGACCTAGATGCCTCGGGTGAACCTCCCTCGGCCCGTAGACAGCCGCCAAGATTATGGTTTTACCCTGCTGGATGTACGCGGAGCCATCCGCATTACCCAGAACCCCAACCTCAAACTTAATCGGTCTAAGCTCGTTCGGCTTCCTTCCATCGGTCCTGATTCCATTTTCGTCTATAAGCTTCTCAGGCGGTTTCTCCACCCACATCACTTACCAGCCTCCCTCAGCATTTCCGCAATTCTGTCCGTAAGCCCGCTCACGTGCGACTCCCTCTCGATCTTCCTTATAGCCCTCACACATAGCATTTCATTCTCCGCACTCTTGCCGCTCACGAGGATCAAGCCGTTCATGCCGACTGTTATTTGGCAACCGGTCCCCCGTTTCAACAAGCTGATCATGGACCCCTTCTTCCCAATCAGCCTCGGAACCTTCGAGGGGGTGATCTTCACGACGCGCCCCCGGGTTATCTTCCCGAGACCCATCTCCCTCACGGTGAGGAGGGGGTTCCTCGTCCTGTCGTAGGCGACTATTTTGGCGAGCAGTAGGTCCCCAGCGTCAAAAACCTTGGTCAGGTCGTCCTTGTAAGGCCTAAACGACTGGCCGAAAACATCCGAGGCCTTTAACATGGCTAGGTAGGGGGCTTCTATATCCACCACCCACCCCCCGATGCTTACGTCTACAACCTTCCCTATGACCAAGTCCCCGACCCGGGGAACATAAAAGGAGTTTAGGGCGATAACTAGGACCGTGTTGTCCCTAACATCCATCAAGCCAACTCGGGTGGCGTAGATTTTATCATCCACTTTGTAGGTGTTCTCCCCGGCTTTATAATCCCCCTCGGCTAGTAGGTCGCCGGGTGTGACTAGGTCCCTCTTGTTGAAGTGTAACGTCAAAGCCACCACCTACCTCAGGACGGTCACCTCGGCGCTCCCGCGGGTTATCTGCCCAAGCTTCTCGAGCAGGGTTCCGTAGCTTCCGGCTGGAACCTCCACCACGGCCTTCCAAGAGCCGTCTGAGCCCCACTCCTCCTTCTTTATGGATGCTAGGCCCTTCACCACCCCGTATGCCCTTCCCACGTGGGCGGCTGGAATTTTTATGGAAAGGTTCATGGTCTCCACGCTGATGGGAAGAACCGACCTTAAGAGCTCAATAACCTCCTTCGCTTGCTCCTCGGCGTCCCTGAAGGGGTCTATGGGGTAGTGAATCTGCTCCATCGCCTGTTCCACCCTGAGGGGTGGATGGGGGAGCTTCGTCCTAGGGTCTACGCAGTTGCGGGATATGTACGCGATTATCTGCCTCCTCTTCTCCTCAATCATCCTTCTACGCTGCTCCGCCGTGAGGAGGAGTTCCCCCCTCCTAAGTATCGTTTCGGCGATTTTGGTTGGGTCTAGGGTTCCGAAGGCGTTCATGAGGGACTCTTGGGAAGCCTTCATGCCCTTGTTCGCGTCGCTATATATGGTGTCGGCTACCAGCACCTCGCGTATCGGGACTTCCTTACCCCGCTTGTAGGAGAGCGCCTTATCCGGGTCTACCAAGATTTCGAAGCGTTCCCCTTTGCACGTGTAACGGGCGATCGTGTAGCTTTCAGCCATCAGGCCTCCCTCAACCAATAACCAAGCCGAGCTGGCAACCTAAGCCCTTAATTCACCCATTATAGCAAAGTGGCAAACAAAAAGGTTGCGGTGCCACGTAATTACGCCGTTAAGTCGGGCTTAACCAAGAGCGCCCCCGGCTCTTACGCAACCACGCTGGAAGTTAGAGGTCAAGGTCGCTCACACATAAAAATTCATGGTGTTGTGGAAGGCTCTTCGGCTACCCTGAGACCTCTTTGATGTACCTCTCCACCTCCTCCTCGCTGAGCATTCTGTACTTCTTCGTCTCCTTTGGTATCACGGCGATTCTGAGGCGAGGCTTCTCCCCCCTAGCTTCTATGGCTTTTATCAGGCACTTCACGGCCAGCTTTATGGCCTCCTCCAGCGTCATGTCCTCCCTGTACTCCTTTATGAGGATGGGTTCGGCGGTCTCCCTCCCTTTCCCAACCGCCACCGCCTTGTAGCTCCTGTAGGAGCCGCTTGGGTCCGTCATGTAGAGGCGGCTTCCAGTGTTGTCCACGCCCCCGATGACTAGGGAGGCGCCGAACGGCCTGACTCCAGCGTGTTGG
Organism: uncultured Candidatus Bathyarchaeia archaeon; assembly: GCA_964555905.1. Lineage (GTDB taxonomy): Archaea > Thermoproteota > Bathyarchaeia > EX4484-135 > B24-G1 > CAZKUI01. The sequence goes on from CAZKUI010000048.1 coordinate 4,610, forward strand.
GTGTATAGCTGCTTGAGGTCTCCTATACGCTTCGCGATTATCTCTATGTCTATGGGTTCGTCGTAGAGTAGGCGGTTGCTCTGGGCTGATATCCTCGCCCTATCTATGAGAACCCTCGCATCCGAGCCCAGGCCTACCACCGCAGCCCCCACGTGTTCGTCGACTTGGTAGAGTTTCCACGTGAACTCCGGGTCTTGGAGTTCGGACTCCATAATCTCCTCTGCTCCGAGGACGACCCCCTCCACGCACCTAATACCCACCACGGTAGCCCCCCGATTCACGGTTTCTAGGGCGTATTCCACTTGGAATAGGCGGCCCTCAGGGGAGAATACGGTGATGGCTCGGTCATACGCCCTTGGCATAGCGAAGGCCAAATCTATCACCTGCCTATATCAACCACAAAATACCGTAGAACCTAAAAACCTTTTCGCGTTATCGGCGTCTAAGCACCCAATAGCGCGTTAACTCCATCTCAAGGTTTAAATCCTCAGACCCCGCATACAGCAATTGATGCTGCATGTCAACTTATGAGAATGTCTGGAGAGTCCTAGCGGAACTCATTACGGAGTTTCGCAGAAGGGATTTAGACATCCCGCCGCAGGTGATGGATGATCTACGCTCCGCTAAGACGCTAATAGAAGTCCTGAAGTTGGACCCAAGCGTTGTGGAAACTACGGAGAGGATTGAGGGTTACCTGAGAAATGTTGAATCGTATTTGCTTCCAGTTATGCAGGACGAGTTCGAACCCGGCGCCGCTGAGGAGTGGGTGCGCAGGGTTGAGGAGGCGTGGAGGGTTCTACCCAGGGCGAGGGAGGCGCCGATTAGGTTCGTCCCGGGTCTACCTAGGGGTCAGCACTGGGTGAGGATTCGCGTGGAGGAGCCGTTGAATGTAGACGAGGTGGGGGAGATGGCCGAGGAGGAGGGCGTCTCTTGGAGAATGGAGGAGGACGGCTATGTTCTCGTCTACGGGGATGGGGCTAAGGTGAAGTCGCTCATCAAGAGGATAGCCAAAAAATTAAGAGATGAGAGAGGAGCAGTTTAACCTCAGGGCACGGTTACGGTGCCCCGCAGTATTTCTATGAAGAGCTTCTTGGTGGCCTCGAGCCTAGCCCTCTGCGCCACCACATCCTTAGGCACGAGGTCCAGCGCCTCCTCCGGGCACCACTCCACGCAGGCTGGTGGTAGACCCTTCTCCTGCCTGTCTATGCACAGGTCGCAGACCACGGCGATTCTATCCTCCGGGTGGAGCACGATGGCGCCGAAGTCGCACGCCTCTATGCACCACCCGCAGCCGTTGCACTTATCCTCGTCTACGAGAATCCGCCCGGTCTCCTCGGACTGCGTCAACGCCTCCCTCGGGCAGGCGGCCACGCACGGCGGGTTCTCGCAGAGCCTGCACGTGAGGGATAGGTTCACGATCTCGTTTAATCGTATAATTCTTATTCGGGACTTCAGGGGGCTGAAGACGCCCTCGTGCTCGTAGCTGCAGGCTAGCTCGCAGACCCCGCAGCCCACGCACTTCTCCGGGTCCGTGTAGATTAGCTTCCATTTCTTAGTTGGAGCTGCCATACTACACACCTCCCACTACTTTCCCTTACTTAACTTCGGCTCCACTATGGGGATGAACTCCTCCATGCCGAGCCTCTTGAGGGTTTCGGGGAGCGGCACGCCGTTCTTGTCCCACCCCCTCACCTCGTAGTAGTCGTCTAGGAGTAGGTCGCACTCCTCCTTCGTGAGGACGGCTCCCTTAGATGGACCGTCCTCCGGAATCGGGAAGTTCATCACCTTCCAGAATGGGTAGTCGTCCTTCCTGCTTAGGCCCTCACGCACATTAAACACCCTAGCCACCGTGTTGATGCGCTCACCGCATAGCCTAAGTTCCTCCGGCGTCATGTCGAAGCCGGTCACATACTTATACAGGTTCGCCATGTCTACGAAGCCCCCTTCACCTTGGTAGATGCGCCTGGAGAACTTGCAGACCATGATGGAGTCTATGATGACGTAGAAGTCCTCGATGTCCTTAACGATCTTCCCGCGCCCCTTCTCAGCCTTGAGCCTGTCTACCTTCCCAGCGATGTCTGGGCCGTAGGCGCCGTGTCGGTTGTGGTCGGCTCCCCTGAAGGAGACCATGTATCCTAGGGCGGCGGTCTTTAAGGCGCGTATGTCATACCCGGTCATCTCCACACCCTTGATGTGGCAGGCGTACTTCAGGAACTCATCCGTCCCCTTCTTCTCGGCGAATATCTCCGCAGCCCTCTTCACACCCTCCGCGAGTATGTCTCCGACGCCCTCCCTCTCCCCAATCTTCCTCACCAGCTCCAGTATGGCCTCGTGGTTCCCGAAGTGCGCCTCTATCCCGTCTAGGTCCTCCTTCGTTAGGAGGCCGTGCTCGTAGCAGTCCATGACGAAGCCTATTATCACGCCCGTCCCGATGCCGTCTATCCCGTAGTGGTTGCACATCTCGATCGCCTTTACAACGGCGTCCAGCCTATCATTCCCGCAGTGCGCGGAGAACGCCCAAACCGGCTCGTACTCAAGCCTCGCCATGGCGTCCTTGTAGGGGCCTTCTGGCACTACCGCGATGTGGTGGCAGCGCATCATGCAGGAGGCGCAGCCCACGATCTTCACAACGAAGCGTTCGTTGATGTAGTCGCTCCACTTCTCGGCTCCCTCAAACCTCCCGTTAGTGAAGTTCCTCGTGGGTATGGTTTGGAGCGGGATGTAGGATTTGAAGTTCATGAGGGTTCCGTAAGTCCTATACTTGACGGTTGCTGGCCCTCTGGCCCTCTCCTTCAGCTCCTTCACCAGCTCCATGAGCTCCTCCGGGTGCGCCACCGTTACGTCCCTCGTCCCCCTTATCGCGATTGCCTTTAGGTTCTTTGAGCCCATAACTGCTCCAACCCCGGTTCTTCCGGCGAACCTGCTGTAGTCGTTGGCGATTCCGGCGAACCGAATCAGCCTTTCTCCTCCAGGGCCTATGGATGCGACTCTTATGTAGAAGTCTCCGAGCTCCTGTTTTATGGTGTCCTCCGTCTCGGGGATGCTCTTCCCCCACAGGTGCTCCGCGTTCATGAATTGGATGGAGTCGTCGTCTATCCATAGGTAGGTTGGCCTAGCCGCCTTCCCGGTGATTATTATAGCGTCATACCCAGCCCTCTTCATCTCAGCCCCGAAAAACCCGTGTGCCTTGGCTTCCCCAACCCCGTAGCTCTGGGGCGATTTCGTCACGAATGCGTGTCCGTTTCCACCAGTTGGGACTATGGTTCCGCTGAAGGGTCCAGTAGCCAATATTAGTGGGTTTTCGGGGCTGAAGGGGTCCACACCCGGCTTTGAGTTCTTCAGAAGTAGGTAAATTCCCATCCCTATGCCGCCGATATACTTCCTAGCTACCTCCTCGCTCAGTGGCTCAAGTCTAGTGCTTTCATTTTCTAGGTCTACGTGAAGAATCCTTCCAGCATATCCATGCAAGCCAATTGCACCTCCTAATCAGCCACTCGAGTGATAAGAAATCTGCATATTTAATTTTTCCTAGGGTAGGATGGAGTTTAGAGCGGCACTGATTTATGTGGATGGTGGATTTCGCGCAGTTGCACCTCTCGGCGGGGTGTGGCTCACCTTGCGAGTTCTAGTCCTGCTCTGAATGCCCTTACGTTTCTTTCCTCGTCTTCGGTTAGGGTTTCCCTTATGGCTCTTTCCATGGCGTCTACCTTCACGAGGTTTGTGATGGCTGTTAGTGCACCGAGCATCACCATGTTCGCGTAAAGCTTAGAGCCGATTCGCCTCTCCGCGACCCTCGTGGCTTCAACCCCGTGGACATCCGCCCTGACGCCGCTTGGGGCTTCCACGAGGCTGGTGTCTACGAGGAGCACGCCCCCCTC